>JADJYJ010000013.1 GCA_016719785.1 Candidatus Amarolinea dominans | reverse complement strand
CTCGCCGCTCTTTCTGATACGGTAAGTGAAGCCAAGATCCAGGCCTTCTTCGTTGTGGGCGGCTTGGGTGCTCATGCGACGTGGCATTTTCATCTATGTTTTGTTAGCGACGAAGGCTAATTTTCAATGTCTCGAAATCAACCGGTGCGGAAGAGTGTTCGTGGACAATCTTCCACGCATCGTCTTTCTGCTTGAGCACCCATGTGAGCCGATTGCACATGGTTCGTAGCTCTTTGCCTTCGGCGGACAGACCCTTGTAAGTGACAAACGCATGAGCGACCGCGAGATCGTCCGCCACAGTTGTTTGCATATCATCGAGGGCGACCGCCACCCGCTCGTCACCCAGCGAGCCAAACCAGTCCGTCACCATTGCGCGCCATGCCTCGACGCCGCTGTACGACCATGTGCCCCACATATCAAAGACGCACACGTCTTGGTCATAGTGGGCAACGAATGCCTCAACGTCCTTCGCGAAGACGGCGGCTTTGTAGGCATCCAACACTCGCTCGATTGACTTCTCAGGTTCTCTCACCTTTCCACCTCTTGTCATCAGGCTCCGGCGTAGACAATCACTTGCGGCGCGGTTGCTGGTATGACCACAGGCTTTCCGCTTGCTGACCAACGGTCTGCGGTTCACCTGCCGCCCGTCACTACGAATTCGGGTTGTGACTCGCACGCCGCTCAAAACGAAAAATGGTTGCTGATCGAGCCGCCCAGGGCGTCAGGCGGAAGCAAATGTTAAGCCCCGCCCTGGCCCCAACCCCACAAAACGAGACCGGCCGCCCACAACGGCGAACCGGGCTACTGAATAAGCCCGATGATGTTACCGTCGGGGTCTCTTACACTTGCGATCCGTCCTCAGCTCACCGCTTTCTTCACGAGCGCGCTGATCCTTTTCTCTTCAGTGGCAGTCAACTCCTTCAGCGCGTAGGCGGTTGGCCACAGGGCGCCTTCGTCGAGGTTAGCCGTGTCGCTGAAGCCGAGTGTCGCGTACCTCGTGTTGAACTTCTGCGCGCTTTGGAAGAAGCAGACGACCTTGCCGTCCTTGACATACGCGGGCATCCCATACCAGGTCTTCGGCGAGAGGGTAGGCGCGCTGGCTGTGATGATCTCATGGAGCCGCTTGGCCATGGTGCGCTCTGGTTCCGGCATCTCGACGATCTTCGCGAGCAAGTCGCTTTCTCCTGCCGCCCTGTCCTTGTTCGCGCGCTCTTCCGCCTTCAGCTCTTTAGCGCGCTCCTTCATCGCGGCTTTCTCTTCGTCCGTAAATCCTTTGACCGTCTCGCCGACCGCGGTGGTGCTCTTAGCTTGGTTCATGAGAATCTCCTGCCATTTGTTGAAGTTGGTGTGTCGCCAGATACCCTAGCAGAGATCATAGTACACGTGTTCTAGGGTCTCAGTAGCTTTGGTAACAATTGCCAAGCGCCTAACGGTTTGCGTTACCTGCGTGTGGGCGGGCTGAGATTCTGTTTGGGAGCAGAAAAAACTCGAAGCGAGGAAAATGCTTGAAAATGCCGCAGAATCCCCAGCGTCCAGTGCATGCTGTGTTAGGCGCTTTGCTTCTCACTCAGGCCAGCGTGAAGAATGTGAGACTTTTTCATACTTTCGCTATACTATAATGCAGAGAGAAATTTCAAAACTCTTCTCAGTAGAAGCGCGGTTGCCTCGGCGTCATAGGATGGAAGCGAGCTGTCCGCAAAATAATGTTGATCACCTGGGTAGAGAAAGAGCTCTCCATCCTCGGCTTCCTCAACGAGTGCCCGAGCTGCGTCAATGTCTCCCTCACCAACGAAGTAAGGATCAGCATCCATGCCATGTATCTGAACAGGCACCCCCTTCGGCCAAGCCTGTCCAAACTCCGAAACCGGGATACAGGAATAGAACAGAAGTGCCCCACGTGCTCCAGGCCGGGTTTGAGCTAGCTTCTGGGCTGGGACCACACCAAGAGAGAAACCAGCAAAGACCAACTCCGCAGGCAGCGCTTCCACAGCTCGCTCCCCACGCGCCATTACCTCGCCAAACCCGATTTCTTTGACAAAACTCATGCCTTTTTCAATGGAGTCAAATGTGCGGCCCTCGAAGAGATCGGGGGTGTGGACGATGTGCCCGACATGTCGCAGCTCATCAGCAAACGCTACAACACCAGGGGTTAGCCCTTGTGCGTGATGGAACAATACTACCTCTGCCATTTTCAAATCTCCTTTTTCAATTGCTAAAATAACTGGTGCCTAACGTCCAGCATCAGCGGCGGCGCAAAGCGCCGTCCGCTGCATGCTGTTGTTAGGCCGCGCCCCGAGCACCAAGCCCGTGGCCACCAATAGGCTTTGTCTCGAATCGTTCGCCGAAGCCTGTAATGAGCGGTTTGCCGCGTAAGATGGCTTGTTCAACTGAAGGCAGTGACAAAGAAGCCTGATGACGTTCTTGACTGTCCCACACCTCAGTCACCCAGATGGCATCAGGATCAGCCGGGTCCTGCGCGACTATGTAGCTAAGGCACCCCGGCATGCCGCTGACACCCTCAATGAGGATGGAGATCAACGCGTCGCGTTGCCCTGGCACAACTTTCATCTTTCCGATCAAACCGTACATGTCTGTTGTTCCTTTCAGTGAAGCACAACCGGGAATGACCGCAGCAGCCACCGCGGACGCCCCAGCTGTTGCAATGAAGTCGCGACGAGTCATGTGCATGATTAGCGGCCTAACGGTTTGCGTTACCTGCGTGTGGGCGGGCGTGGACTCTGCTTGGGAGCAGGAAAAACTCGAAGCCAGAAAAATGCTCGAAAATGCCGCAGAATCCCACACGTCGGGTGCACGCTTTGTTAGCCCGCACTTTTTTCGAGGTTCAATGTAAAAGCAAAGCTACACCAACAACCCTAATGCAAACAAACAAAATGACGAACAAGAAACTACTCTTGAACTTCGTGCTTTCTTGCTATGCCGCTATACACAAAAGCAAGCCATCCAAAAATAATTGCGAAGACAGCATACACAATCAGCCCGATGAAGAGGGGTATATTAACTCCGTCAGTGAATAGAAACTTTGCGAGAGCAAGCGTTCCTATAGTGAAGTGGGCAAAATTCCCCATGGAAGTCGGTCTAGCATAAACCCCACCGATGATACTGTCTTTTGCGATCCAATTGGTAAGTGCGAAAGATAAATAGAGCGCCCCTAGAATTTGTATTATGACAGGCAAAGGATTTGTCAACTGCAAGTTCAACGCCCCTAATAATTCATATGGGACGAATAATGCAAATATGCCTGCCAACCCAAGAATAAAACTACTTACCGTCATCAATGTTTTTGTATTCATATCTAGCCTTTTTAAAAGTAATCTAATGCTTCGAGTCAGTAGTGCGGTGAGTTCCAGTTTTCAACTCAAGCGAAACACCTAATTTTTACGGGGCGGGCTAAAAACGGAATATGGGTTATGCGGTGGCCAATAAGACAGCATCGCGCTTTCCGTAACGGTTGAGCCGCCGCATAACCTGAGTTGAACTGAGCCGTCCGGAAAACGTGGGATATGGAATTTGAGAGCCGACTTGCGTGCCTACCCGATGCACAACGAAGCGGCAAACACGCCTGACACGATTCTACACCACAGCGAGAGAAATATCAAGCCCCTTTCTTGGCAACTTTGACAATCCGGCAGGGCCGGTTGCGAGCACCAGCAGTCTAGGTGTCGGCCTCGGCGAGCGCATAGGTGCGCCTGATGGGCGCGTCGAACAAGATGCACCAGCGCAGGCGCTCGCACAGACAGGTCGCCATATTCGTCAACGCTGCGTTTGCGCAACCAGGCGCTGTTGTACGGTTAGGGTGAGGAGCTCTGCGCGGGCCTGGCGCTTGCTGGCACGGGCATGGCCGGTCGCTGGGCGGTTGGACGGATGCTCTGCACAACCTGCATGGGTTGACCGCAGCGTGGACAAAGCACGGTGTGGTCTTGGGCGATCTGCTCCGCACTCTGTTCTGAAGTCGCTGACGACAACCCTGGCTGAGCCTGCGCCTCCAACAACGCCTGCACCTGCCGCAACCGATGGCGATTCCCTGGCGCCAGGAGACCGTAGTAGCGCACTTTCACGAAACCCTTGGGCAGAACGTGCTGCAGAAAACGTCGAATGAACTCCTCAGCCGTCACGGTACTGATGCGCCGGCGCCCTGTGTCACCTTCCCGATAAGTGAACGTGACCTTGCCATCCTCCACTTTGACAATGCGCTTATTGCTCAGCGCAACACGAAAGATGTACGGCGCCAGATACTTGAGCGCCGTCTGCCCTCGCCCCACCGAACGGCAGTCCACCACCCAGTCTTGGCGCCAAGCCGCCGGCGGAACCTGGTCAAGCAGACCAGCCTTGCGTAGCCCGGCTCGCATCTTGCCCCGAAACAGACGACCCAGCGGTTCTACCCGTACCAGGAACTTCCGATCTGATGCCAGCCAGCGTTGCCCATCCGCAGCCAATCCACCGCCTGGCACCAAGTAGTGGATGTGAGGATGATAGCGCAAATCGCGTGTCCAGGTTTGCAGCACCCCCATGCAACCAATCTGCCCGCCCACAAAGCGCGGATCGGCGGCCAGTTCCTGCAAAGCTGCGGCCGAGGCTCGAAAGAACAGGTTGTACACCAACTCCTGCTTGCGCCGCGCCAGGTCCCGCAGCGATGCCGGCAACGTGAAGGTCACCAGGAAGTAGGGCACAGGTAGGAGCAGGCTCTGTTGTTGTTCCAACCAAACCTGGCCCGCCTGTTGCTGGCACTTGGGGCAATGACGATTCTTGCACGAGTGATAGCAGTACCATGTCTCATCGCACGTAGCACAATGGTACACCTGCCCGCCCAACGCCTCCGTCCGGCACGCCTCAATCGCCCGCATCACCGCCAAGTGGCTGGGCAACATGTGCTGGCTGTATTTGTCTCGGTAGGCGGGGCCGAACTGACGAAAGATGTCGGCCAGTTCGCTCATGGCAAATCGGCCATTAAGTGGTTGATGACAGTCGTGGCCGCGATTTCAGTTTTCGTCGTCAGATGGGTGTAGATGGCCGTGGTCTTAAGCGAACTGTGGCCCAGCCAGATCTGGATCAGGCGCAGGCTCACACCTTCCTCCAGCAGATGCGTCGCCCATGAATGGCGCAGCGTATGCACCGTGGCATGCTTGTGCAGTCCACTTGCCTTCATCGCAGTCTGCCACGCCCGCTGCACCGTACTATCACACAACGGTTGCCGCGCCGCGCTCTCGCCAAGAATGTACCCGCCACGCGCCGGAAACAGCCAAACTGGATCGCGGTGCGTCAACCAGTGCTGGCGCAGCATCGCCAACGTGCGTTCCGGCAGCGGCACATACCGATCCTTGCTCCCTTTGCCGCCCCGCACGTGAACTTGCATACGACCGCTGTCAATATCCCTAACTTGCAGGTGCAGTCCCTCCTGCAACCGCAACCCACAGGCGTACAGCGTGCTTAAGTAGACTCGATAAGGCGCCCGCTCCACCACCGCCAGTGCCCGCCGCACCTCCTCCACACTCAACACCACTGGCAGCTTGTGCTCTTTCTGCGGCCGCACTAACCCAAACCGCTGCCACGCCTGGTGCAGCACTTGCTCATACAAGAACTTGATCCCGCACAGCGCAATCGTCACGCTGGCGCGCGCGGCCTTCTTCTCGTTCGTCAGGTACAGAAAATACGACCGTAACTCCTCCACCGTAATCTGATCCGGCGCCTTACCCACGCGCCGCACCAGCTGCGTCACCGCATGCAGGTACGTCTCCTGCGTCCGCACCGACATGCCGCGCAACTGCATCTCTTCCAACATCCGTTGGCGTAACTCACCCATCGCCATCCCTCCTGTGCTTGTTTACGGGCTGTTACCCGCACAGAAAGCATAGCTCATTTACACGAAGATGAAAATGGAGATCGTTCGCAGAAGCAAAAACTGGCGAGGAGAATATGGAAACCCTTTGCGCACGAAACGTCGGGATGACTACCTGCGCAAAGCGCTTAGTTCAACTTGTTATTATGCGGAAACCATTTCACCTAATCCCCCGGTGGGGCGCAAAAAGCGGATTGTTGCCCTCCCGCCCAACATCGTATGGACAGATGATCTCCGCCGGTTTACAACTATAGAGCGATATGCACGGACTGGAATTCGGCGTCCCAAATGCTGAGCATACAGGAATTTCCTTCGCTATACGCTCCAAGTATTATATCATAAACGCAGCGCGTCAGAAAACCCAAAACACTTGGGCACTTGGGCCACGGCCAAGGACTAGACAAGAAGCCCCTCTATCCCTCCAGACTGATGTCATCATGTTGGGTTCTCCCCTTGGGCTAATCCAAAACAACACCTCCAACCAACACCAAAGTGTCTATACACTAACACCGTATTGAAGATATTCTACTTGTGCATTGAGCAAGTGGCGCAGACCGGAAGGAAGTGATTTGCCCACGTAAGGAAGGAAGAAAATGAAAAGGATCGTTACACTCATCATCATTCTGACAGCACTGACAGCCTGCACGGCGGTGCCCCCGACTCAGGTGGCGCCTGAACCTGCGGCGACAGACATGCCTCAGGCGGGTATGCCCAATCCTGCCTCGGTCTATTGCACGCAGGGTGGCAATAAACTCGAAATTCGCACTGCTGCCGATGGCAGCCAAAACGGAATATGTATTTTTCCAGATGGCAGCACATGTGACGAGTGGGCCTATTTCCGGGGAGAGTGCGGCCCGACACCTGCCATGACCGTTGAGGCAACTCCAACAGCAAGCGGTGGCCCAGGAGGAAATGCCTCAGGCGGCTACAAGCCACCAGAAACCGCAGAAGAGCTGGCTAACTGGTGGGGCGTCATCAGGAGTACGGGGCCTGGCGCGCAGTTCGATGACTACTTCGAGCGGCAGGACCTGGGACAGGTCATCCTGTTTGGCATTGACTCCCTGGACCCGGCGGTACAGTCCCGGATCAAGGCGCTGCGCGACAGTGGCAAGATCGTGCATCTTTATGGTACACTGCTGAGCAACGTGCCCGATGTCAACGGCTCGCAGGTCCAGGTGGACCGCATTGAGGTTGAAGAGTAACCAATCGCCAGAAGACAAACTGTCGCAATTTCCCCGGCGTGGAGTAGATGTGATGCAAAGGAGTAATCTCGTGGAAAAACCAATCATCCTGGCTCGAAACATACATAAGACCTTCCGCAACGGCAAGATCGAGGTGCACGCCCTGCGCGGCGTGGATCTGTCCATCGCGGCCGGCGAGATGGTGGCCGTGATGGGGCCATCGGGGTGCGGCAAGACGACCTTGATCAACTGCCTGTCCGGCCTGGACAGCTTCGATCTGGGCGAGGTAGAGATCGAAGGCGCCGCCCTGCGGGCAATGAGCGACCGGGCGCGCACCAGCTACCGGGCCAGGCGCATGGGCTTCGTGTTCCAAACCTTCAACCTGCTCCCCGTCATCACGGCGGTGGAGAATGTCGAACTGCCCCTCCTGCTCAGCGGCGTCCGCCCGCGGGAGGCCCGGCAGCGTGCCCTGCGTGGCCTGACCCAAGTTGGACTGGCTGATCGCGCGGAGCATCGCCCGGCGGAACTCTCCGGCGGCGAGCGCCAACGGGTGACTATTGCGCGGGCGCTGGCAAGTCGCCCCGCGATCGTCTGGGCCGACGAGCCTACCGGCAACCTGGACACCAAGTCGGCCGCGGATGTGCTCACGCTCATGCGCGACTTGAACCGGGAACAAGGTCAAACCTTCGTGATCGTCACCCATGACCCCAAAATCGGTGACCTGTGCGACCGCGTCATCCACATGCAGGATGGCGAGATCGTGGCAGATGTGCGCGACGAGACAGCCGATCTCCGCACCGGGACGCCCGGCGCTGTGGCGGCAGGGGAATAGGGGCAACATGACAACTCAACTTGGCTTCAGCCCGGCCCAAACATGGGCCATCGGACTCCTGGCCGCGGTGGCGCTGGTCCTGCTCTATCTGGTCGTGATGGGGCTGCGCAACCGCACCATTGCCAAACTGGGTGTGCGCAACATTCCCCGGCGACGCTCCCAGTCCGCCCTCATCATCCTGGGTCTGACGTTGAGCACCATCATCATCGTCAGCGCGCTCAGTATCGGCGACACGCTCAGCTACTCGGTGCGCCGCCACGCCATCAACGCTTACGGCGCCATTGATCAGGTGATCTCGCCGCCCTTGCTCTCAGTGCTGGCCGGGTTCGCCACGAATGCCGCGGAAGGGGATAATCCGGCCGACGCCCTGGCCGGCTCCGAGCTGTCCGGCTTGCTGGACGGGGACCTGCTCAGCATCCTGGGCTTGCTCCAGAAGGGGTTGCCGGGCATCAGCGAGGCGCGCTACGCCCAACTCCGGGATCAGGCCCAGGCAGACCCGGCCACCGCCGCCGTGGTGGATGGGCTGGCGCCCTCTATCGCCTTCCCGACCATTATCCGTGACCGGACAAGCGGCCAGGGCATCCCGCTGGGTTTCATCGTGGCCGTGAACAACGAATACGACGAGCAGTTCGGTCTCACGACGGTGGATGGGAAGCCGGTGCAGATGGAGGACCTGCGCACGGGCGTGGGGAACATCTTTGCCCAGGCCAGCAACCTCTTTCGCTGGGCGGACAGCATCGGCATCAACGTGGACAGCGTGGCCGCGGGCATCGCCCAGGCCGGCGCGCTGATCACCCAGGGTCAGGGACTGCTGAATGAAGCGACCGGTGAAGCGACCGGTACACCCACGCGGCCCTTGACTGAGACCCTGGCCCCCCTACCCCCCCCCCCCCCCCCGCCCCCCTCCCCCCCCCCCCCCCCCCCCGGGGCACCCCCCCCCGGCCCTGACTGAGACCCTGGCCCCCCCGGCGCCGGGCACGGCCAGCCGGATATCGCCGCCCTGGGCAGGGCCTTGTCGGGGGGCAATCTCGACCTGGCCGCGGCGGGAGCGGCGTTGGGCTTGAACACGGACGCGATCCTCAGCGCGGTGAACCTGAACACCCTGGGCATGGAGATTGACCGCGTCCTGGAGCAGGTGGGGCTGGAACTGCGCCAGGGGGATGTTTACCTCAACCGACTGGGCGCGGAGCAGCTCAACGCGCAGCCGGGAGACGTGCTGGACATCTTCATCGGCCCCATCCCCGTGCCCTTCCGGGTGCGCGCCATTGTGGAGCAGGCCGGCCCCTTGGGCGCGCTCAAGCCGGTGGTCATGCTGCGGCTGGATGAAGCCCAGGAACTGCTCTTCATGCCGGGGCGGGTGAACAATGTGCTCGTCTCCAACACCGGGGATGCCTACACGGGCATGGAAAACACAGCGGCCGCGGCCCGGCAACTGCGAGCGCTGGCCCTGAACGAGGACGCCCTGACGGAGTTGCTTGCCCTGCTGCGGGAACCGGACGTGCTGGCTGCCATCGCGGCCGGCGCGGACGGCTCTGCCCCGTCCACCCTGAGTCGAGAGGAAGCGGACATGGCCGACTTCATGGCCTTTATCGGCGGGGGTGGCGGGGGGATGGGCAACGTGGCCCTGGCCGAGCGCACGCCCCGCCTGGTCGCGGAACTGACGGGCGCTGGCGTCTCCCCGGAGCTGCGGGTGCTCGTGGCCCAGCCGGACATGCAGAATTGGCTGCGCAGACTGCCCCTCGCCGGTGAGACCGGCGTCAAGCTGGACGAGATCCTGGGCCGGATCAGCGATCTGGAAGTGCTGGATGTGCTGAGCAAGAACACGGTGGTCGCGGCGGCAGGGATCGGCGGCACGGTCTTTACCACGGTCTTCACCATCTTTGGCATCTTCTCCATCTTCGCCGGCGTGCTGCTGATCTTCCTGATCTTCGTCATGTTGGCGGCGGAGCGGCGCAGCGAGATGGGGATGGCCCGCGCCATCGGTATGCAGCGGGGCCACCTGGTGCAGATGTTCGTCTCCGAGGGCATGATCTACGACCTGGTGGCCGCGGCCCTGGGCATCGTCCTGGGGCTGGCGATCTCCTACGCCATGATCGGCTTCCTGGGCGGCATCTTCAACACGGCGGCCCAGCAGGTCAGCAGCGAAATTTCCAGCAGCCTCTTCACCTTCCACTTCAACGTCGCGCCCACGTCAGTGGTGATCGCCTACGCCCTGGGCGTGCTCCTGACCTTTGCCGTCGTCACCGTCTCCTCCTGGCGGGTCAGTCGCCTGAACATCGTCTCGGCGATCCTGGACACGCCGGAACCGGACGGGGGCCAACGGGGCGCAGGCAAGCTGATCGGCCGGCTGATCACCGGCCCGTTGACCGTGGCTGCGGGCGCGTGGCTCACCTTCGGCGTGGCGGGCGGAGGGTCGGGCGTTCTGCTGCTGATCGCGCTCTCCATGCTGCTGGTCGGCGGGCTGCTGAGCGTGAGCTGGGCGCTCTCGGCCACCTCCATGCGCACGGAACGCCGGCGGCGGCTGGTCTATTCAGCCATGGGCCTGGGCCTGGTGCTCATCTGGGGGCTGCCCTGGGAGACCTTGCTGCCCGGCAGGGGCTTCGGCTTGCTGCAGCAGGATCCCCGCTGGACCGTCCTCTCGCTGGTGGTCAAGGGGCCAGCGCTGATCCTGGGCGGCATCCTGGTCATCATGTTCAGCGCGGACATCCTGCTGCAGGCGGTGAGCCGGGCGCTGGGCGGCATCGGCGCGCTGACGCCGGTGCTCAAGACCGCCATCGCCTATCCCCTGACCAGTCGTTTCCGCACCGGCGTGGCCATGGTCATGTTCGCCATGATCATCACCACAGTGGTGCTCATGGCCGTGGTGATCCAGGCCACGGAAAGCGTCATCGCGCCGGACGCCAAGGGCAGCGCCGGCTTTGAGATCAGCACGTCGTTTGGGCTGCTCAGCTTCTTCGACCGGGTGACGGATTTGGAAGCGGAAATAGCCGGGCTGGAGGACTTTCCCCACGGGGATGTGGCCGCAGTGGGGGCCATCGTCAACCGCTCGGTGGATGTGCGCCAGGCAGGCCCCGGCGCGATCGGGCCGTGGCGCTCTCTCGCGCTGACGGGCATGGACGAACGCTTCATGGCCCAGGCCCGAGGGATCTACACCTTCCAGCAGCGAGCGGCGGGGTTCGAGGACGACGCCGCGGTCTGGCAGGCGCTGCTGGAGCGGGACGACGTGGCGATCGTCACCCCGTTCCTGGTGGCCAATCCCGACAGCAGCTACGAAATCTCCAGAGGCGGCGGTGGCAATGACCCGATGGCAACCATCGGCGGGCTGGCCGAGGAGGCCGGCTCTCAGGCTGACACGCCGGCCACACAGGGGGAGTTCAGATTCCGGCTGACCGGCTTCACACGGGCGGATGATCTGCCGGAGGTGTGGCTGGAGCTGCGGGATGAGTCGGGCGGACAGGTGCGCACCCACCGGGTGCAGGTGATCGGCGTGCTGTCGGACATCACCACGGTCAGCATGAACCAGGTGCATGTCAACGGCCGGGCGATAGCCGCCGTCAGCGGCGAGGATGTGCGGCCGGACACCTTCTTCATCAAGGTGAGCGAGGGCGCGAATGTGCGGGAAGTTGCCCAGGAAGTGGAGCGGGCCTTCCTCAGCTCCGCGCTGGACGCCACGGTGATCGCGGACAGCGCCGCCCAGGGCCAGGCGTTGACCCGCGGCATCCTGCAACTGTTCCAGGGTTTCCTGGCCCTCGGGCTGCT
Organism: Candidatus Amarolinea dominans; assembly: GCA_016719785.1. Lineage (NCBI taxonomy): Bacteria > Bacillati > Chloroflexota > Caldilineae > Caldilineales > Candidatus Amarolineaceae > Candidatus Amarolinea > Candidatus Amarolinea dominans. The sequence continues at coordinate 45,128 of JADJYJ010000013.1, read as the reverse complement.
GGTGGGCATCGCCGCGCTGGGTGTGATCAGCGCCCGCACCGTGGTGGAGCGACGGCAGCAGGTGGGCATGCTGCGGGCCATCGGCTACCAGCCTGAAATGGTCGCGCTCTCCTTTGTGCTGGAGACCAGCTTCATCGCCCTGGTGGGCATCGGCCTGGGCACGGGCACGGGCATCCTGATGGGACAGGCCATCATCGGCCAACTATTCAGCGTCATCACGGCCGGGCGCACCCTGGCCGTGCCGTGGGGCCAGATCGGGATCATCGTCCTGGGCGCGTACCTTTTCTCGCTGCTCACCACCATCCTGCCCGCGATCCAGGCCTCGCGCATCTATCCGGCGGACGCGCTGCGCTACGAGTAGGAGGACATTCTACAGGGCGAGCCACGGCTTCCCGGCCTGCTCATGCGGGCCGGGAAGCTTACTTTCAGTATGCTCACCTTCATGAGTGGGCCGGTGTCTTTCAGCCCGATCTGAAGCAGCTCCCCGTGCTGGATATGCCCATTCCGGGCGACTTCCGACTCAATCAGGCACCCTTGTCAGGGTAGATCAACGCAGTGGATTGATGAACAGGTGTTCTGTACGGTAGTGAAGGGTGACAAAGCAGATTTTACGGTTGTAAAAAAAAACGATGCTCCGGCCGTACGCGGCCGGAGCATCGTGACATCCCAGGAACGGTCCATCAGGGCTGCCCACGGCGGCGGTGGTTGCCTACTTCGCCCGGTTCGTGAGCAACAGGATGACATTGTCGAGCAGGGCATCCTTCTTGGCGCTGGAGCTGCCGCCGCCCACCGGCGTGCCTTGCGCCTGGGCGGTCGCTTTGGCGGCTTCCCGCTGTTCGGGCGGCAAATCCTTGAGGCTGCCGCTCTGCGGCGTGACGCCCGGCTCCGGTGTGCTCGCGACGCTCACACCGATCTCCACGTAGTACGCCTGGAGCATGGCGTTGGTCAACTTCAGGCCGGCGATGGCGCTGATCTGTGCGGGGGTCATGGCTGCGCTGATCTGGTTCTGCACCGCGATCACCTCTTCGGTCGCGCTGGTCGAGCTGGCAGCCAGTGTCTTGAGCGCCTGCCACAGCGGCGCCAGCTTGGCTGCCTCCGCCGCGGTGACCGCATTGGCCGTCCCCTCCAGGCGGAGCGTGCCGAAGGCCAACTGATTCCGAACGCTCAGCGCGTCGGGATAATCCTCAACCAGGCCGCCGCTGCTCGCCGCCGCAGGCGCCGCTGCCGGCTGTGCAGGGGCCGGCGCCCCACCACAGCCTGCCACCATCACGGCCAGGCTCAGTACGATCACGAATGTCTTCAGGATTTTCATGGTTTGTGCCTCAGTTTGCTTTCTTGCTTTCGAGTAACTTGATCATAGCATCCACCAACGCCTTGCTCAACCCGCCGCTTTCGGCGCTGCCGCCGCGTTCGGCTTGCCGTGTGGCGCGCGCCTCGGCGGAGAGCGCCTGACCGCCGCCTGGCTCGCCCGACCCCATGCCGCTGCCGGCCGTATCGCCGCTCCCCGTTGTGATTCCCTGACTGCGCGCCCACTCCTGCAGATCAGCCTGGGTCAGCTTCCAACCGCGGATCGCCGCCCGCTGCTCGGCGCTCAGGCCCGCCTCGATCTGCTGGAGCAGTGCATCGGTTTCGGCCTGGGCCGCCGCGCCGCTGTTCATCGTGCCGCGGATGCCCTGCCACAAGGGCAGCAGGCTGGGCCGCTTGCGGCGCGCTGAGCGGCTGCGCGCTCTCCTCGAGTTTCAGCATGCCTAGCAGGAGCTGATTGCGGATGGGCAGCGCGTTGGGATAACTGGTGTCCAGGCTCGTCGCAGCCCCGGAAGGTGCGCTGGCGCTCGCCGGGGCCGCCTGCGGCGCCGTTGCGCCGCCACACGCCGCCAACAGCAGGGCGGCCAGGGTCATCAGGCTGATAACCAAAACGAATCGTTTCATATTTTCTCCTATCATTCGTGCCTCAACGCCACGATGGGGTCGAGTTGCGCCGCCTTCGTGGCGGGATAATAGCCGAAGAAGATGCCCACGGCCGCGGCCGCGCCGAACGCCAGCGGGACCGAGACCGGGACGATCTGCGTCTGCATGTCACCCAGCCGGCCGAACAGCTCCGCGCCGCCGATCCCCAGAATGACGCCTGCCAGGCCGCCGACCAGGCTGAGCGTGACCGCCTCGATCAGGAATTGCAGCAGCACATCGCGCGGCCGGGCGCCCAACGCCTGGCGCAGGCCGATCTCACGCGTGCGCTCCGTCACCGACACGAGCATGATGTTCATGATGCCGATGCCGCCCACCAGCAGCGAGATCGCCGCCACCCACGCCAGCAGATCGCGGAACGCCTCGGTCGTGGCCTGCTGCGTGCTGATGATGTCCTGCTGTGTTTGCAGGACGAAGTCGGGTTTGGCCGGATCCACATCGTGGCGCTCGACCAGCAGCGCCTTGATCTGGTTGGTGACGCTGGTCATCGCCTCCTGGCTCTCCGCCTTGATGTAGATGGTGCGCACCCGATCCGCGGCGAGGACGGATGGGCTGAACTTCTGATATAGCAGTTGCAGCGGGATGTACAGCCGGCCGTCGTAATCCACATCGGCCACCACGCCCTTCTCCTCCATCACGCCCACCACCGTCAGCCTGGTTGAACCGACGGTAACTACCTGCCCGATGGCGCTGTCACTGCCGAACAGATCCTGCGCCATGCCATAGCCGAGGACGACCACCTTCAGCTTGCGTTCGTTCTCGTCGGCGGTGAAGAACCGGCCTTCCCCGACTGCATAATCGCGCACGATCGGGAAGTCGGCTGTGACGCCGAGGATGGTGATCCCTTCCAGCCTGGCGCGTGCGGTGCTCGTATCCTGCACCACCTGGAATTCGGCGGACACGCCTTCGCTGTTGCTCACCGCCTCCTTGATTGCCAGCGCGTCGTCGTAGGTGAGGGTCTGCGATGCGCCCGGCACCCCGCGCACCGGGTTGACGATGATCAGGTTGGCGCCCAGGGCGTTGATCTGATCGGCGATGGCCGCCTCGGCCCCCGCACTGACCGCCAACATGATGATGACCGACGCCACGCCGATGATCACACCCAACGTTGTCAGAAAGGAGCGCACCCGGTTGAGCTTCAGCCCTTCCCAGGCCACCCGCAGTGTTTCATTAAGCGTCATCACGCCCTCCCCGTTCCAGGCAATGGCCCGCGCCGTCGCGGCCGTCCGAGACAATCTTCCCATCGCGCACGCAGACCACGCGCTGCGCATGGCCCGCGATGTCCGGCTCGTGCGTCACCATGACGATGGTGCCGCCATTGCCATGCACCTTGTTCAACAGATCCATGATCTCCACGCTGGACCTGGTGTCCAGGTTGCCGGTCGGCTCGTCGGCCAGGATGATCGCCGGTTTGTTGATGAGCGCCCGCGCGATCGCCACCCGCTGCTGCTGACCGCCCGACATTTGGTTGGGCCGGTGATGCAGCCGGTCGCCCAGCCCCACCGCTGCCAGCGCAGCGACGCCGCGCTCGTAGCGTTCCGCCTCGGTCAGCCGCTCTTCGACGTTGTAAAGCAGCGGCAGCATCACGTTCTTCACCGCGCTCAACCGCGGCAGCAGATTGTACGATTGGAAGACAAAGCCAATTTTCAGGTTGCGGACGATCGCCAGGTCGTTGCGGTCCAGTTGGCTGACATCCTCGCCATCCAGGTGATATTCGCCGTCCGTCGGCCGATCCAGGCAGCCCAGGATGTTCATCAGGGTGGACTTGCCCGACCCGGACGGCCCCATGATTGCCACAAACTCACCGCGCTTGACTTGCAGATCCACGCCGGCCAACGCATACACCATCGCGTCTTCCATGCCGTAGACCCGGGTCAAGCCACGGATTTCGATCACATTTGCATTCGGTTCCATCTCGACTCACCTCGCTCTGGCCGCCGCTACTTCGTCTCCACGGTGCCCGTGCTGACCACATCGCCCTTCGCCAGGCCGCTGATGATCTGGGCGTTGGCGAAATCACGCAGGCCCACCGTCACCGGCCGCATCTCCAACTGGCCGTCGGCCTTCACGACGAACACCGCATAGGAGCCGGGGGCCAGCTCGCGCAGCGCCTGCACCGGCACGAGCAGCGCGCCCTTGGCCTCGCCCGCGATGATCTCCACCTCCGCGGTCAGGCCGGAGAGCAGCTTGACCGGATGCTGCGCCAGATCAATGCTGGCCCAGGCCTGCACCGCGGACGTGCCCTCCACCGTGACGAGCGACGGATCCACGCGCAAGACCTTGCCCGCGAAGACCAGGTCGGGCAGCGCATCGAAGACGATCTGTACGGGGTTGCCCGGCGCGACACTCATCAGGTCGCTTTCTTCGACCCAGAAGCGCAGCTGCGAAGCGGAGAGATCGGCCACCGTGATGATTGGCGCTGTCCCGACCGTCTCGCCGGCCTCGGCGTTCACCGCCAGCACCGTCCCGGAGATCGGCGCGCGCAACTGCGTGTTGTTCAACGCCCGCTGGGCATTCTCCAGGCTGTAGCGCGTCAGGGTCACGCTGAGTCTGGCGGCCTCGCTGTCGTTCGCGTTAGGCCCGGCCAGCAGCGCGTCCAGCTGCGCCTGGGTCTGCGCCACCTTGGCCTCGGCCGCCTTAAGCGCCGCGGCATCGGGGGCAGCTTTCGCAGCATCAAGCTGGGACTTCGCCACGGCCACCTTAGCGCGCGCCGCGGTGATGACATCCGCGGCCGGGCCAGCCTGCACCGTCTCATAGTCCGCCGCGGCCTTCTCATAGTTGGTCGTCGCCTGCCACAGTGCGGCGGCCTGCGCCGTCGCGCCAGCGTCAGCACGGTCGGCGATCTTGTCGTAGGCGGCTTGCGCGGCCCGCACGTTGATCTCGGCCAGGGTCAAGGTGGCTCTGGCGGCCGTGAGTTTCGCCGGATCAGGGCCGGCCAGCAGGAGAGCCAAAGCCTCCTGTGTACTGCGCAGGTTTTCCTGCGCCCCCAACAGCTCGGACGCGGTGGCGGGCGTAATGAGCCGGCTAAGATCCGCCTGGGCCGCGGCCAGGCTGGCCCGCGCGGCTGCCACTGCGGCCGGATCCGCCCCGGCCATCAGATCGGCCAGCTTAAGCTCGGCCAGCCGCAAATTGGCCTCGGCCTGGGCGACCTGGGCACGTGCATCCGCGTCATCCAGCCGCGCCAATACCTGTCCGGCTTCCACGCGATCCCCCACTTTGACAGCCGCCTGGGCCAGGAGGCCGCTGGTGCGGAAGGCCAACGCCGTTTCGCTGGCGGGCAACAGGTTGCCAGCGCCGCTGGCAGTGATGGTGATATCGCCGGTGCGCACTTTGGCGGTTTGCAGCGCGGGGGTGGCCGGCGTTTTGGTCGCGGCCGCGCGCTGGCCGAAATAGTACCAACCACCGGCGGCCAATGCAACCACGACCAACGGCAAAACGATAAACAGCCAACTCAACCGACGCTTCTTCTTCCCGACCTGCTTCATGAACTCCTCCGATACGCGTGCTTTGGGTTTTCAGTTGCCGCGCAGGGCGCTTGCAATCGCGCCCTGGGTAACACAGCCCTCAGTATAGGTGCGAGTTGTGCTGGCGTGATGTACACACTGTGAAGATTCTGTGAAGCCCCTCAGTAGCGGTCGGAATCAAACCGGGTGCAAGGATTCTTCCAGCACGACCTCAAAGAAGAGGTGACCGAGCGCCGAGTACGCGCCTACAAAGACAAACCGGCGCACATGGAGCGCCAGGTGCGTTATCAGGTGACGGTCAGTCGCAATCAACCGGCAATCAAAACCGCTGAGTTTGAGACAGGTTGGCGCATCTATGCCACCAATGAAGCAACTGTCAGTCCAGTCAAATTGACTGTAGACTAGCGGTTTGTTGACCACCAATTTCTATCTTACGTATGATTGGAGTGCGGACGGCAAACAATTGGTCAGCGCGGGCAGTGACGGCACTCTCCGCTGGTGGAATCCGCAAAATGGCGAGTGTCTTCTATCGCGCCAGGGGCAACGGTCTTCTTTCGAGGGCCACGAATGCCTCGTGAAAATTCGTGAAATTCGTGGCAGAAAATACAACGGTCTTCTTTCGAGGGCCACGAATGCCACGAATACACACGAAACCAATTCGTGAAAATTCGTGAAATTCGTGGCAGAAAATACAGGTCAGTGCGTAAAATCGCCCTTGACGCGCAGGACGCCTAACTGGCCGCCGTTGGGCGCGGTGCTTTCACACTGCACGGTCACATCGGCCCTGCGACCATCCTCCAGCTCCAGGCGCATCGGTGTTTCCCGGATCAACTCGATCCGCACTTTCTGATGGCGTTTCACATACTCGTAGTTGATGCGGTAGCGGTCCCCTGGACGATGATTATCCGTGTATTCGAAGACATCGCACGTGAGATCGGCCACCGGCTTCTTCTGTCCGGTGATGTAGAGCGTTCCCTTCACAGGCATCGTTCCCCCCTGCTGCGTCCTGATTTGTGCCAGAATCTACGAACGATTATAGCCTTGCCGGAAATGCCTGTCAATTCTACTGCGCCAGCGCCCAATTGGCCGTCGCCAGAATGAAATCGGCCACGGAGATTCGACCATCGCTGTTCAGGTCGAAGCGCGGCACGAACGGCAGCGAACCGCTCGCTTCGCCCCAATGCCCGGCCAGCAGAACCAGATCCGCGGCCGCCAGGCTGCCATCACAGTCCAGGTCGGTGGGCAGGCTGCAGGTGCGGGCGATTTCCAGGCGCACCGGCAGGCAATTGGTGCTGACGCCGCCGGCCTCGACCAACACGCACACGTCGTAAACCCCCTCGGCCAGATTGGCGGAAAGCGCGGTGGCTTCGACCACAGCAGGAGTCGCGCCGGTGCTGACGTTCAAGCGCAGCCACGCCACTTCTTCGGTCAGGCCCCAGGTGAGGGGAAAGGCGTTGTCGCTCAGCAGCAGCAGCCAGCGGCTCGGCAGCGTGACGCCCGCGCTGTCCGCATGGAAGACCAGTTCGGACGGTTCGACTCGCAGTTGAGGCGCCTGCGGCGGGTAGTGAAAGCCCATATCAACGACCCCGCTGTCCAACACCTCATCGGTACGCGTGGTGCGGGTGTCCACACTGGCCGCGACGGCCGTGCGCGCGCCGGCGTTCATGGCCGGGCTGTTGACGGTCTGCCCGGCCGCGGTTTGACTCAGATAGAATGCGCCCAACGGCCCGCTGGTGAAATACGGATTCTGCGAGATGCTGGCGGTATCCGGGGCCAGGTTGATGTAGTTCGTCGTGTTGTTCCAGACATCGTTGGCGATCGGGGTGACGGTGGCGCCCTGCACATTGATGCCCCTGGCGTTGTTGGTGATGATGTTCTCGCGCACCGTGGCAACGGCGCCGCCCTGCACCACCAGGCCATCGCCTGGCCCCTGCGCATCATTATTGTCCACCGTGTTGTTGCTGAATTGCGGCGTCCCTGCCTGCAGATAAACCCCGCCGCCATTCTGCGCCGCCTGATTCTCGCGGATCAGGTTGTTGCGAATGATCGCGGGTACGCCATTGGCGACCATTGCTCCGCCGAAGTTGCGGGCGCGGTTCGCGACGAGCACATTGTTGGCAAAGAGCACGTTGTTGCCCAACTCCAGATACGCCCCGCCGCCGTCCTTGCCCTCATTGCCCTCCAGCCAGTTGCCATCGAAGGTGGGCGTGCCGGCGCCGTAAAATTTGATGCCGCCGGCCGTACCGTTGTTGTTGGCCGTGTTGTTGCGCAGCACGTTGCTGCGCAAGATGGCGTTGCTGCTGTTCTGAACGATGGCGCCGCCCCCGTCCAGGCCGCTCGTGTTGGACTCCAGGACGTTGTTCAAAAGCGTTGCGTGGCTGCTCTGCGTCAGGATCAGGCCGCCGCCCAGGTTGGCGGCCTGGTTGTTGGCCAGCCGATTCGCGGTCAGGATGGGCGCTGAACCTTGCACGTACACCCCGCCGCCGTTGTTCGCCGTGTTACCCTCGATGCGATTGCCGATCAAGGTGGCGTTGGAGCTTTCACGGATGAAGACGCCGCCGCCGGAGCCGGTGGCAGCGCTGACGCTGTTGTTGCGAATCAGGTTGTACTCGATGCGCGCACTGGAGCCGCCCGATAGCGACATGCCGCCGCCAAAGAAAGTGGTTGCCACATTGTTCTCGATGATGTTGTCCCGGATCGTGGGCGAGGCGCCGCCGTCCAGGCGTACACCGCCCCCCGCAGTGGCCGAGCCGTTGCGGATCGTGAAGCCGGACACCACCGTGCTGTTTCCGATTGTGCTGGTGGTTGCCAACACGGTGGCGTTGAGCGCACGCCCGTCAATGATGCTCTGACCTGGGCCGCTGCCGATGACCGACACGCCTGCCTTGAGCGTGATGTTCTCCTGATAGACGCCGGCCAGCACCCGCACCACATCGCCGCTGCTAGAAGCCGTAATGGCCGTCTGGATCACGCTGTACGGACAGCCGGACGGACAGACCGTGCGCGTCACCTGCGGCGCTTGGGCAGCAGATTGCTGGTCCTGTGCCCGCGCCGCCCACATGACGCCTGCACTCCGTGGCGCGCCGGCATGTACCAACGGCTGCACCACGAGCAGACCAATGAGCGCGGCAACACCTGCGTATAGGGTATATTGTAATGACCGATTCATTTTTTTCCTCCAAAACACCGGGGGATGATGACGTGCCATTGGCTGCGAGCAATGCGAGCAATGCGAGCAATGCGAGCAATGAAGGGGTGACTGAAGTCATTATGGCAGGGGCCGCCCTTCATCTTTGTAGGGTAAGCTACACAATCAGGTTACATTTGGGTGCGCCCTCGCGCAGCCCCACGCTTGGCTTCCTGTGCCTTTTGCGGTACAATCCCGCGCCGGTGAGGATGATCTGAAGGAGAGAGCCACAGTGGACAACATCGCGAATCTGGACCCGGTTCGTTTTGCGTTGGCAGCCACCGAACTGACCCGTTGGCTGCGCACAACGGATTGGGACGCCGCGGCCGCGCGCGTGCGGGGCTGGGATGACGCCACCTGGCGTCAGGCGCCGCGCGTGCTCTATCTGCATACGCTGACGCCCTGGATTGTGCCCATTCTGGCGCAGCAGCCGGCCCTGGCCGCGGCGCTTCCGGAGTGGTTGCACCAGCACCTGGCGACGCTGCACGCGTGGGGGCAGGAGCGCAGCCGGCTGCAACAGGACGAGCTGGCGGCGATTCTGCGCAGCGCGGAGCGGGCGGGCATTGCCGTACTGCCGCTCAAAGGCGCGGTCACCGCGCAGACCCTCTACGCCTCGCCGGACCAACGCCAGATGGCAGACCTTGATCTGTTGGCGCATCCGGACGACTGGCCGGGGCTCAGCGCCGGCCTGCACAGCCTGGGCTATGTCGAACGCGAGCAGAATTGGAAGAATCGCACCTTCACCCGGCCCGGTTGGTCGCAAAAAGTGCCCTGGACCTGGCACCCTGACAACGCCCGCCTGGTTGACATCAACCTCGAGGCGCAGGAGGGCATGGAGTGGCTGGCAGTGGATTTTACCGAGGCCCTTTGGCGCGGTGCGCGGCCCGGCGTGCTGCTCGGCGTCAACACCCTGCTGCCCGACCTCGTGACGCATTTCATCTACTCGCTGGCCCATGCCGCCGCGCACATCATCCAGGGGCCGCCGCGGCTGATCTGGCTGCAGGACACCGCCTACCTGGCGCGCCAAGTGCAGGCGACCGGCCTGTGGTCAGACGCGCAAGCCTGGCTCGACCGCCTGGACGCCCGCCTGACCGCGCCCGCGCTGACGATGGCAGCCGAACTCTTTCCAGACTGCGTGCCGGCCGCCGATCTGGCGCGGCTGGTCGGTCGTCTGTCGCCGCTGCTGCAGGCCTGGCTGGCTACCCAACGGGAGCCGGCGCCGTTGAGCGATTTTGCCACCTGGCGCCCGGTGCGTGAGCGCCTGCGCTGGTGCAACACGAACGGCGAGCGGCTGCGCCTGGCCTGGTACGAAGGCTTTCCGCACCGCTGGCGCCTGGCCGATCATTACCCCACCCTGGCCGCCTCACGCTGGTGGTTTTTAGCCTATGGCCCTTACGCCGTCGCCGGCCTGCGCGAACTGGCGCGGCTGTTGCGCACGCGCTTTGGAGAGCAGAGATCGGAGATTGAGATCGGAGAGTGAGATTGGAGATTGCAGAGCGGAGATTGAGAGCGGAGACGGGGTTTGGGTATAGACCCCCCCCCCCCCCCCCCCCCCCCCCCCCCCCCCCCCCCCCCCCCGTACCGAGGGGAGAGGCGGTGGCGATGGGACGGGGGTCAGTTTGCGAGAGGGCGGCCGCAGGCGTGCGGGGCATTTTGTTTGGGCTGTTTGGCAATAATGGCGCGGGCAAGAGCACTCTGATTCGCCTGCTCACCACGCTGCTGGAACCGAGCGCGGGCCAGGCCTGGGTCAACGGCTTCGACACGCGGACGCAAGCGTCCGCGGTGCGCGCTTCCATCGGTTTTTGCTCCAGTGAAGACCGCAGCTTTTACGCGCGCCTGAGCGCCCGCCAGAACCTCACCTTCTACGGCGCCTTGCAGGAAGTGCCGTGGCGCCGGCTGCGCCCGCGTATCGAAGAACTGCTGGCCTGGTTCGATCTGCAGCGGGCGGGCGACCTGCCGGTGCAGTTCTTCTCCACCGGCATGCGCCAGAAGCTCAATGTGGCACGCGCCCTGTTGCACGATCCGCCGCTGCTTTTCCTGGATGAGCCGACGAAGAGCCTCGACGTGACCAGCGCGGATCAGTTGCGCGATCTGATTCGCCAGGAATTGGTGGGACGCCAGGGCAAGACCGTGTTTTACACCACGCATGAGCTGCACGGCGTCGAGGACCTGTGCGACCGCGTGGCCCTGATTCGCATGGGCGAAATTGTGCTCGAAGGCACCCCGGCCGCGGTCTTGCAGGCGTTGCCGGGCCTCTCCACCTACCTGCTGGAGGTAGCGACCGACGAGGGCGCGGCGCTGGGCGTCAGCCTGCAGGCCGTGCCCGGCGTGCAGGAGCTAAGGCCGATCAACGGCGGTGCAGCCGCGGGCCTGGTGGCCTGGGAGTTGACCTTGAATGAGGATGGCGGCGAGGTATGGCCCCAGGTCTGGCAGGCCGTCATGCTGCACGGCGCGCAACTGCGCCGCTGTGAGCAGGTGCGCCGGCGCAGCCTGCGCGATGTCGTCAAAGAGGTCACGGCCGCATGAGAAGCCTCATCGGTATCGCCGGCGGGCTGAGCTGGCAGAAATTTCTGGCCTTCGTGCTGAAGGGCTACACGCTGGAACGCAGCTATCGTCCCAATTTTTGGGCACGCTACATCGAAGCATTCACGGGGTTGGTCTTTGTCTATTTCCTGGGCCGCTTGTTCAGCACACCGCCCGCGGCCGTGGCCGCGTACGGGGTTGACTATTTCACCTTCGCGCTGGTCGGCACCGTCTTTTCCCAGTACCTGAACACCGTCTTGCGCCAGTTTGCCCTGGGCCTGCGCGAGGAAATGCTGACCGGCACCATCGAGCCGCTGCTGGTCACGGTTACACACCCGTCGCTGGCGCTGCTGGGCGGCGCCTTCTGGGCCTTGCTCGAAGGATTGGTCATCCTGGCGCTGCAACTGCTGGCGGGCTGGCTGCTGGGGGCACGTTTTCTCGGCGCCAACTGGCCGACGTTGGTCATCACCATCGCTCTGTCGCTGGTCTGCCTGAGCGCCTGGGGCATTGCTTCGGCGGCGTTCGTGCTCATCTTCAAGAAAGGCGATCCCATCGCCTGGCTGGTGTCGGGCACGACTTATATTTTTGGCGGCGTCTATTTCCCGGTTTCGATCCTGCCGCGCTGGCTGCAGGTCGTAGCCTACGCGCTGCCGGTCACGCATGCGCTGGAAGCGATCCGCGGCGCGCTCTTGCAAGGCCTTTCCCTGGGGCAACTGGGACGCCCGCTGCTGGCCCTGCTCGCCTTCACGGTGGTGCTGCTGCCTGTCAGCCTCGCGCTCTTCCGCTATGCCACGCATCGCGCTCGTCAGGATGGCAGTCTGGCGCATTATTGAGGGAGATTGGATATGGAAGTTTTACGCCAGCGCATGCCTGATTTCTGGCAGCGTCGGGCGACGGAGGGGGCAACGACGCAGCAGTTCAATGTGTTCGGCTACCCGTTGCTGCTGACGACCAACAGTCAGCGGCTGGTCGCGGCTTGTGCGGCGTGGGTAGCGAAGTTCAGCACAGCGCCCCTGGCCGCGGCGGAGGCGCCGATGCAGATCAGTCTGTTCGAGCGCCAGGCTGCTGACCGATCGCGTGGCCGGGCGGAGACGGCAGAGTGGGACGCGGTCAACCTGGAGGGTGAATCGCCGTTTACCTACGATGGGCATGGCGATTGGATTGCGATCAGCGCCGGGAGGGATGGGCATGTGCTGGCCGATCTGCGGAAGCAGGAGGCAATCGGTTTCGTCGCGCCGTCTCTGGCGGCGCAAACCGCGCTGGTCAGCAAGTTCATCTTCGGCACCGTCCTCTACAATCTGCTCACACGCCGCGCCGGACTGCTGCAGTGGCATGCGGTGGCGTTGGTGCATGAGGATACTGTGCTGCTGCTCATCGGCCACGACAACAGCGGCAAATCCACCACCGCGTTGACGCTGCTGCACGCGGGCTTCACGCTGCTGGCCGATGGGCTGATCTACACACGGCTGGATGCCGCGGGCGTGGAGGTACTGGCCAGCCCGGTGGGCGAATTACGGGTGCGGCCGGGCGCGTTCGACTTTTTCCCTCATCTGCGCCAGCAGGCGGTGGCGCTCAACACCTGGGAAGGGGAGAAATACCGCCTCGACCTGGCGCAGGTGTTTCCGGGGCGCTACACCAGCGCGTCGCCGCGGGTCACGCGTCTGCTGCCTCTGTTCGTTTCAGTGGGACAGCGCCTGGCCACGCACATCACCCCGCTGACGGCCGGCCAGGCGCTCGAGCGGGCCATTCCTGCGCTCGGCTGGTGGGACAGCCTGCCCTTCCTGGAAACCGTGCTGCACCACGCGCACACCCTATTGGCGCGCCACCCCGCGTTTGCACTCGAAGTAGGCTGGGAGCGCGACGCGCTCGTGGCGAGCATCTCTGGTCTGATTACATCCGGCGCGCAAGCGGATTCGGAGAATCACGTTTGACACAAGGAAGACGCGCGGGTATCATGGGCGCACGAGGACGGAGTGTAATGTTTGTGCCCACGAACAGCCCGACACCGAAGGTATCATGCTTATGAACCGCCAACAACTCATTGATCTAATGTTTCAGATCGCCAGTAAGCGCAATGCCTTTGATGAACTTGAGGATCGGTGAACGATTCATATCTCAACAAGATTACCGAAGGGGATTGTCGGGAGCACATTCATCACCTTGAGGATGATTCGATTGATTTGTTTCTCTCAGATATTCCCTACGGCATCAGTCTGGATGACTGGGATGTGCTGCACGACAATACGAATTCAGCACTCCTGGGCCAGTCTCCGGCGCAAATAGGCAAATCGGGATTCAAACGTCGGGGCAAGCCAATCAACGGCTGGTCACAAGCGGATCGCAATATCGGGTCAGAATACCAGGCATGGTGTCAGGCATGGTGTGTGCCTCTGCAATCCAAGATGAAGCGTGGCGCCTCTCTATTTGTTTTTGGGGCCAGACGCACGCTGCACAGAGTGATCAACGCCTTTGAAGACGCGGGATTCCTGCTCAAGGACACGCTTGCCTGGCGCAAACCGTCGGCGCACCATCGAGCACAGCGCGTCAGCATTGTGTTCGAACGACGGGGTCTCAATATAGAGGCTGACCGATGGAGCGGTTGGCGCCTCGGCAATCTCGCGCCAGCCTACGAGCCGATTGCCTGGTTTGTGAAGCCGTATCGAATTGGCGGCACCATCGTGGATAACCTGCTCGAGAATGGCGTCGGCGCCATGAATATCGAGGAATGCCTTGTCAATGGCGCAAGCCCAACCAATGTGCTGGAGTTTGGGTTTGCTGCAGACGAAATCAGGCTGCACGAAGCCCAGAAACCGTTGGCCCTGATCGAGTTCCTGGCCAAGTTGACAACCATCGAGGGTCAAACTGTCTTGGATCCATTCATGGGCAGCGGCACCACGGCCAGCCGCGGTCAAGCCAAGCGCAACTACATCGGCTTTGAGATCGAACCCAGGTTTTGCCGGATGGCCCTGGAGCGGCTCGGACTTGAGCGCGAGACGTACGCTGCTGAGAGGGCGGGTTCTTTCCAGCCCCTGCTTTTTCAGGAAACAGCTGGCTGATGTGCAGGTACTTAGAGCAGTGCGGGATCGAGGTGGCTCCGGTCGGAGGGTCGGAGCCACCATTCATGTCGCCGAGCGTCGGCGTCGCAATGCCATTCTTACGTTCCTGCTGACTAGACGAGCGCTTGACCGTTGGCGTCCGGCAAACGATTCATGGCAATCAAAATCATGTCCACCAACCACCAGAGGCCGAAACCGCCCCCGGTCACCAGCTTGAGAATTCCGAGACCCGTGTATCCGAGATAGAACCGATCTATCCCCAATACCCCAACGAAGATAGACAGCAGAATGGCTGTCGTGTGGCTTTTGGCTTGCATCCTGTCCTCCTTTCTGATAAATTGTCAACCCCTGCTACCATCGGGGAATTTGATCACCGCCAGCTCGGCTGCGCGCACTCATTGTACCAGAAAGAGTCTTTCATGGGTCTGTCATCTTTGCACGAAAACCTGTCATCTTTGCACGAAAACCTGTCATCTTTAATGCAGCCAGCCGGTGGTGATGACCTGCAGGTCAGGGAAGTTGTCGGCCAGCAGCTTAAGCGCCAGGCCATGGCGCGAACGTATTGAATCATGAAATTCTCCTTAATCAGGTGGGACGACTCCCCTAATTCATACTAAATTGAGCGGTTTGTCAATCGCCAACCCTCACCCGCACACGGGCGGGGTGTGGAGGCCCAATCCCCCCATACTTGGGGGCCAGGGGGCCTCACCCCCACACGGGCGGGGTGTGCAGGATGTCGCGCTGGATCTCGCCTGGCATGACGGCCCAGACCGGGAACGGAAGCTGGCGCTGCTGCGCCTCGCGTTGAATGATCGCGACGATCTCCTCAGGCGCATAGCGCAGGGAGAAGTGAGTCAGGATCAGGCCCTGCGGCGCCAGCGCCAGCGCCATGTCCAGCACGCCGGGCAGCCCGCTGTGCCGGTTGTAACGCGTGGCGGCCGCGTCGGCCGCGGTTTCGTCGTCCAGGAAGGTGGCTTCGTGAATCAGGAGCTGCGGCTGACCCCAGGCGTCCGCGGGCATGAGCGGCGTGTCTCCACTGAAGGTCAACAGATCGTGCGTGCGCGTGGTCATCAGGCTGTCGCGACCGTCGCGCAGGCGGATGGCGTCCAACTCGGCCTGTGGCAGGCCCAGCAAGTCAGGACGCAGGCTCGACGCCGCGTGCTGAACGGTGTACGCGACGACCTTCACCTGGTCGGCCGGCACATCGCGCCAGTGCAGGCTGGGGCGCACCCGCAGTTGCAGTTGTTTCTGCAAGGGAATGACATCGCCGGGCGCGACCGCTTGCCAGACGACCCCTGCGCTGGTGGTGGGGTCGAACTGCGCAGTGAACGCGGCCAGGCTGCGGAAGGAATTGGAATCGCGCGGATAGAGCAGCCGCGGCGCGCCCGGCCGGCCGTTGAGCTGCAGGAATTGCAGCAGCCCGGCCAGGTGATCGCGGTCAGCGTGGGTCAGAGCCACGGTCTGCACCTTGCGTGACTTGTGCAACAGTCCCGCCGTCACACCATCACCGGCATCGAACAGCAGTTTCCACTGGTCAATGAAGATCCAGGTGGCATAGAGCGCCGTGCTGTACAGGGTGATTTGCAGATCGAAAATAGACATTGTAAGATGATCCCATGATTGTTTTTGACTTGGATAGCCGCCGCATCAACCGCTGGCTGAGCGCATTTGCCATGCTGTGTCGGATTTTGGCCCTGACCTATGCCCTGGTGCTGACGCGTTTTCACCCGCATCCGGTCATCGAAGCGCGTCAGGAAATCATCATGACCGTTTGGTGGGCGATGGCCGCCTACACCGCCGGCCTGATCGTTCTTCTGTTCGTGCGCGATGCGATTCTGCGGGCGCCATTTTTCTTGCTGTTGGACACCCTGATCTGCAGCGCCATTCTGATCCCCACGGACGGCGGCTATCGCAACGTCTTTGCGCTGCACTCGGCCATTCCGGTGCTGACGACCGCCTTCTCGATCCCTGCCTCGCCCACGCTCTGGCGCCGCGGCCTGCTCCTGATCTTCGTCGGCGGCGTCGGCACCTTCGGCTTTGCCCTGTCGCTGTGGCTCAACGGCTATACGTTCGCCTCGGTCATCGAGCAGCGCGCAGTGGATGAAGTGATCCTGCGCACCAGCACCTACCCCGTCCTGGCGCTCGTCTTAGGCTTCATCGCCCTGCTGATGGTGCTCTGGCAGCGCAGCCTGGAGCGCATGAACGCGCTGCAGGCCGACGCCGGCATCGAAGCGGAGCGCCGCCGCATCGCCATGGACATTCATGACAGCGTGCTCAGCCGGCTGACTGCGCTCAGCCGCCGCGTGGAGTTCGCCGAACTGCTGGCGACCGAAGAACCGGAAGCGATGCGCGATGAGCTGAATCACGTGGCCGCGATGGCCTCCGACATCCATGCTGACATTCGCTGGACCGTGCGTGCGCTGCGCGACGATCCCACGCAGATGCGTCTCTTCCCCGTGGTGCGCAGTATTGTAGAACGTTTCGAGCGCAACACCAATTTACCGGTGGAGGTGCGTTTGCCCGCGCTGGAACCGGCGTTGCCTTTCGACACGCTGCGTCACCTGGGCTATATCGTGGAAGAGGCGCTGGTCAATGTCTGGAAGCATGCCAATTGCCAGGCGGCCTGGGTGGCCATCGAAACGCAGCCTGAGCAGATCGAGGTCACCATCGGCGACGACGGCGAAGGTTTCGATCCGGCCGCGGTGGCTGCCTGGCCAGAGGGGAGCAAAGGCTGGGGTCTGGAGAATATCCGCGAGCGGGCGCAGCAGGTTGGCGGTCGGTGTCAGATCGAATCTGCGCCCGGTCAGGGTACGCGTGTGTTGATCCAGATTCCGCTACGCGCTCAGCCGGGCGATGCCGGGCGAAATCCAAGCGTCTGGGAGGATGTATGGCGCCTATTCGGGTTCTGATTGCCGATGACATGGGGCTGCACCGCGAACTGCTGCGGCGCCTGTTGGAGCGCCAGAGCGATATCGAGGTCATCGGCGAAGCCTGTTCGCCCGAAGAGGTGCTGCAGCGGGTGGCGGAACGCGAGCCGGACGTGGTGCTGATGGACCTGCGCATGCCGCGGCATGACCCGAAGGGGGGAATTCGGGCCACACAGCAGTTGGCGCTGAATTACCCACGCGTCAAGGTGATTGCCCTGACCGAGTCTGACGATGAGAACGATGTGCGCGCCATCACCCTGGCGGGGGCCAAGGGTTATGTCCTCAAGAATTCGAAAGCCGAACGGATTGCAGAGGCCATTCGCAACGTGCATGGCGGCAAGGGCTGGCTCGATCCGGACGTCACGCAGCACGTTCTGGGCGATTACCGCCGCGCCAATCGGGAGGCCGGCGGCCGTTTTGGTTTGACCGCCGCGGAGCAGCAGGTCTTGCAGCTTGTCGCCAGCGGTCTCACCGCGCGCGCGATCGGCGAGCAGTTGTTCATGGCGGAGAAGACCGTCAAGAATCACCTGGGCACGATCTACCGCAAGCTGGATGTGCGCAACAGCAGCCAGGCCGTGGCCGAAGGCTACCGTCGCGGGTTGATTGCCTGAAAATAAGGTTGGGACGATTGTTGTGTTCGCCGGGCCGTTCGCCTCACGACACGCCGGCAGATTGGCGCGATAATGCATCGAATGTGCTGCAAGCCTTGCGCCTGCCCGCGTGGGCGACCGCAAGGGTGCGTCCCTACAAATTGGGTGCGCCGTCACGCCGGAGACGTGACCTACAGGTAGGGTGCGCTATTTTCATATGAGAAGGACGCAATGATGACGACGGCAACGGCACGGCTGACTTTGCCCACGCTGTGGGGCAAGCCTCAGCCTTTGTTGACAGAAGTGACGGAGACGGCGCTTCCCTACGATCCGAGCGAGCTGGTGCGCATCGAGGCCATGCTGGCGCAGGCCGCGGTGGTGCCCTTTGCGCCCCTGGCTGACCCGCTGAGCGCGGCCCTGGCGGCTAATGCGGATCGCCTGCGCGCCCGCGTGGTGCTGACGGTGGGCCGCGCGCTGCATGTGGCGCCGGCGCGGCGCCAGGCCCTGGCCGCGGCCCTGGAAGCGCTCTTCACCGCCAGCCAGGCGCACGAGGCCCTGCCCACCAACGGCAAGGCCGCCAACAGCAAACTGTTGGGCGGCCTGGTCCTGCTGGGCGATCATCTTTTTGCGCAGTCGGCTGTTTTTGCCGCGCAGGCCGAACTGCCGGCCGTGGTGGCGCTGTTTGCGCAGACGCTGCAGGCCATCAGTCAGGCGCAGGTGCGCCAGCAGTTGGGCAGCGCGCCCGCCAGCGCGTGGTCGTCCAATGCCATCCTGTGCGCGGCCGCGGCCGTGGGCGCCGGTCTGCTGGGGCAGGTACCCACGGCCGATCTGGACAGCTTGCGTGAGTTTGGCCTGCGCCTGGGGCGCTGGGCCGACTCGCGCCGCCTGGATGACCTGCACGAAGCGCAAATCGCCCTGCGTCAGGTGCGCCAGCCCGAAGTCCGCCGCCACCTGCGCAGTTTGTTGATTTCCTGAATTACCCACAGCCTCCGCCGCTGGGGCCGCGCTTGAGTTTGAGCTGGATCTTGGGGGTGTAATCTACCGCGAACTCATGCGGGTCGGGCGTGGCGGCCGGCGATTGGGCGCCGAGGGCCAGAGCGAATTCGTAGCGCAGACGGTCGTCGCCCGGAGACGGCGTGGCCGGCGGCAGTGCGGGATCGGCGCTGGCGTAGGTTTCCAGCCAGTGGTTGAGGCCGCCCTCCAGGATGTAGGCGTTGGGTACGCTTTCGGCGGTCAGCATTTTCCAGGCCTCTGTCGCAGCCGTTTCATCGTTGCTCATGGCGACGAAAATGGTGTTGGCCGGCTCCAGCAGCAGATCAGGAATGAGGGTTGGCAGGGCCGCCAGGGTCACCCGTTCTGCTCCGGCAATGTGAAACAGGTTGTAATCTCCTTCGCTGCGCACGTCGAGCAGGATGACCTTCAGCGCGTCGTTATGCAGCGTGTCCAGCAGTTCAGCCGGCGGAATCTGCACGCTGCGTTCAGCCAGCAGCGGATCTTTGGCGGGGGCCAGCGCCTGCCACTTGTCTGCGGTCGTAGGCTGACCGATGACGATCAGGATCACCGCGCCGAGAACCATCAGGCCGGCGCCGGCGTAGCGCATCTTCGGTTCCAGTTTCAGATTCTTGCCGCCCACGAGGCGCTCCAACTGCTCGCCGCCCCAGAACATGAAGAGCGCCATCAGGATGACGAGCAGGACGACCACGCCGACGGGCAGCCCCAACCAGTCCTGGATGGTGAAACGGCCCATGTAGGACGAATTCCAGAAGACCGCGAAGGAGTCCACCGTTTCACCGAAGAGGAAGATGCCGAACAGCCCGCCCAGGACGAAGAAGAGGCCATCGAGCTTGAAGGTGGCGAGCGACACCAGCGAGGTGCCGGGGCAGAAGCCGCCGATGATGAAGCCCACGCCCATGATGAGACCGCCCACAATGCCGGGCCACAGGTAGGTGGGGTTGACCCAAACCAGGTTATAGTCGAGCAGGCCCAGGCCGGAGGCGGTGAAGATGAGCAGCATCGCGGTGATGATGGCCCCAAACATCACCTTGAGCACCGTCAGGTCTTGGAAGTAGAACTGCCGCGCCAGCTTGAGCGAGTTGCCGAAGCCGGCGCTCTCCAGCACGTAGCCGAAGCCCACGCCGATCAACAGATAAACTACATATTGGCCCCAATGGCCGAGTAGGGTTGCCAACGAAAGCGGAAAAGGCGCCATGATGTCTCCTTTGGGTGCCTGAATCTAGTTCCAGAGTTTGCGTACGAAGTAGGCCACCGCGTAGCCGCCGCCGAAGATGGCGAACATGAAAGCCCACGAGCCAACCGAGAGCACGGAGCCGCCGGAGAGCGCCTGGCCGGAGGTGCAGCCGCGGGCAAGGCGGGCGCCGTAGCCCATGATCGCGCCGCCCAGGAAGGCCATGAACCAGCGGGTGCGCGGGGTGATCTGCGGGCCGCGCACCGTTTCTACTTTTAGGCGGCCGTTGCGCCAGCCGGACAGAAACCCACCAATCAGGGTGCCGATGACCATGTAGACCAGGTAGGAGTCGAGCGGGTTCTTGTTGCCGCCGGCCAGCTTGACCAGGTAGGGCAGGCGGTCCATGTGGCCGGGCGCGACCAGGTCTTCGATGAAGGCGATGATGCTGTTCAAGCCGCCAGACGCGCCCAGCCCATTACCGGTGAGGAAGAAGGCCAGGAAGAGCACCAGGCCGAGCAGCACCGCGGCCAGATAGGGGTGAATGTAGTCTTTGGCCGGGCGTGCAAACAAGACGCGGCCGACCGCAGCCCTGAGCGAGGGCCGGGGAGCGAGAGATTCGGTATTAGTTGCCATGAGATGGCGCCTCCTGGGCTAGAATGATTGGGTCCGCGCCAACGGGCGCGGGGAGTGCTTCATGCGTTTCCACCATATCCCATCCGTTCATCATCGCCTGGATGTTGGCCAGCGGGGTGTGACCGGTGGTGGTCAAATAGACGTGCAGGACGACGAAGGTGGCGAGCAGCCAGGCGATCAGCGAATGCACAGGGGCCAGCAGGGGGAGGCCGCCCACGCTCAGGGCCAGGTCAGGCCAGCGCTGCGCGCCCCACATCAGCGCGCCGGTGATGACCTGTCCGGGCAGGAGCACGTTGAGCAAGCCAAAATAGGTAAGCTGCTGCAGCGGGTTCAGCTTGCGTTCGGGTACCTTTTCGAACGGGTGCGGCTCGTTCTTGAAGATACCCTGCAGGTAGAATTTGGCCTGCACGATGGCCTGGTCGTAGAAGCCGGCCGGCCGCGGGATGAACTGCTTGATCTCGCCGCTCGCCAGGTGGTAGAAGAGCGAGAGGGCGGCGTTGATGACGACGATGGCGGCCAGTATATTATGCACCTGCACCATGGACTTGAAGGCGAAGAGGCCGAACAGATCCGGCTTGTGGATGACCAGCCCGGTGAAGATCAACCCCAGAATGGTGAATGTCTGCAGCCAGTGCCAGAAACGCTCGTAGACGGTGTACACGTACACCTGCTTGAGCTGCGGGGTGTGTTTGGGCAGGCGCAGCGCGGAGGCAAAGCGCAGCCCGCCGTGCGCCCCAACGGCCAGCAGCGTGCCAAGAAAGGCGATCATGCCGAACCAGTCAATCCAGGACACGCTCGATTTGCCGAAGATGTAGAGGTCGGCGCTGGCGGCGTTTGCCTCGTAGCGCCAGGCGCCATCCGCGGTGTTGACCAGGCTGCCGTCCATGACCGTGCTGCCGTTTGCCAGCAGGGCCGGCGTAATCCCGGTCGGACCGGCGCTGGCGATCGTGAACGACTGGGCCAAGCGTGAATCTGCGCTGTGGCAGGCGGTACATTCGCGGGTCACCCACTCACCGTTGGCTACATCGTGGCTGATGGTGTAGGGCTGCACGTCGCCAGCGATGCGGGGATTGGCCAGGCCCAGGGCCGCCAGGCGGTCGGCGATGATGGCTTGACCGGCGGGGGTGTCGAGCACCAGCTCGGTTTCGCTCAAGGCGCCGTTGCCATCGGCGTCCAGGCCGGCCATCACTGCGGCCGCATAGCTCTGACCATCGAACCAGGCGGCCTGCAGGTCGAGCAGGCGCACCGGCTGCGCCGGATCGCCGTAGACCCAGTACCAGGCTGTCACCAGGTTGTGCGGGGCCAGGCGCGTCTTGCCATCCACATCCTGGCGCAGGAGCAGCGCAGGCTGGAAGCCGCTGATGAGGGACGCCGCGGCCTGTGGGTCGCCAGCCACGCCGCGGTACTCACGCCGCGGCTCGCCGTCTGCCGTGAGGACGGTCCAGTCCACGCTCTGCAGCGCGGGCGCGTAGACCTGCGGGATGTGGCAGGTTTCGCAGGCGACGGTTGCCAGGTGGCGGTCGGTGTAGGGCAGCCATTGGTGAGTGCTGGCGGCGTTGTGGCAGCTATCACAGCGGCGCATGGTGTCGGTCAGTTCCGGCGCGATGGCGTGCTGGGCGGTGATGCCTTTGGCAAAGTCATGCACTGGGCGCTGCAGATACTCGCCGAAGTCGAGACGGCGCGGATCGAAGGCCAGGTGCGCGGGCCGGGTTGCGGCGCTTTCACGGAAGTAGATGGGGTTGTTGAGGGCAAAGTGACAATCGGTACACTGAAGCTGCCGCGCGGCGTGAACGTCCCAGGGCCGGTTCAATTCTGCCTTGTCGGCCAGGTTGAGGCCCGAGGCAGAGATGCGCTGCCCGGAGATGATTTGGCCGGTGGTCAGCGTGCTCCACAGTGTGGTTGTCGCCTGGGTCAGGGAAACGGGGGTGCTGATGCCGGTCTGCACCAGGCCGTGGCACTGGCCGCAGTTGGCGTTGCTGGGGTCCTGCACGGTGATGAATTCGGTCCTGAGCTGGCCGTCAGCCTCGAACGCGGCGGCATTCCAGCGGAAGCCGTTGCCGTCAGCCTCCACCAGGCCGGTGCCGAGCAGGGTGGCGGTGTTGGCCCAACGGAACTGACCGCTCTGCAGGGCGGCGATGCGGGCGGCGTTGTTGGGATTGGGCAGGTGGCACAGGAAACAGTTCATTTCAACCACGCCCGATGCGGCCCAATCCCAGGCGGTGGCCTGGCCGCTGACGGGATCGAGCACGGCCGTCTCCGGGTTGCTGGCGTCGGCGGGCAGGGCGCTGAGCGACCCGCCGTCACGCGTGATCAGGGCCGGGCCGCCGCCCACGTGCCGATCGCCAAAGTCCATGACCCATTCAGGCGTGCCCAGGTCAAGCAAGGGGTCGCCGGCCAGGGAGAGGTAGCGGTAGCGCAGGGCGTCCCAACGACCAAAGGCGCCGGCGCTGCTGTCCCAGGCGCGGGCGCCGGCGGTATGGCCGGATGGGTTGAATTCATCCAGGCCCAGGGTGGCATGGTAGCTGTGACTCTGAATGAAGGCGGTGTCGTGGCACGCGCCGCAGGTTTTCAGGGTGGAGACCGGATTGCCGGAGATCAGCACGGGCGCGCCTGCCTCATCGAGCAGCGCGAACTGCGGGTGAATCGGCGGCGGCTGTGAGACCGGCGCGGCGGCGGGCTGAGCCGCGACCCAGGGCAGGCCGGTCAACGCGGCCAGCAGCAACAGCCCGAGGATGGTCAACAGCGCGGAGTGGCGTGGAATTTTCATGATGCTCCCTCACTTCGCCTGCGAGCGCCCGCCCCAGGTGATGGGGTCGCCGGGATAGCCCAGGGCCTGCCAGTCCATGCGGCCGTCCGCGCCGTGGCACGATTCGCACTGCAGCGCGTTCTCGGCAGGCTGCACCATGTGCGTGGTCGGATAGTACATCCAGGTTTCGGCAAAGCCGTACTGGCCGGAGAAGGTGATGCCGGCATCCTGCGCGCCCAGGGCGAGGGCCGAGGGCCAGTCGAAGGTGGTCCAGTAGCCGTTTTCGCCGGCTGTGCGCGGGGCCAACAGCGTGTTGGTCGCGGTGTCGTAGGGCTGTTTGGCGATATGGATCTTAAAGGGGAAGATTTTGGCGTTGGGGTCGTTGATGTCGCCGGCCGGCAGGTTGATCATCGTCGGCTGTGTGGGCGTGATCGTGTCGCCCAGCAGGTAGCGGTAGGCGTTGCTGCCGTTGAACCAGTGGTAGGAGGGGGCCACGTCTTCTTCGTAATGAAACTCGCCCTTGATCTTCAGATAGGTGTAGTGATCCTCCGGAATGTCCTGCCCGGCCGCGGACCAGTCCCAGTAGACTTTGGTGGGGTTCTTGAGTGCGACCGCGGGGATGTGGCAGGACTGACAGGCCACCGCTCCCGTGTGGGCATCGAGGCGTTCGTCCTCATGCGGGGTGCTGGCGTGGCAATCGGTACACTGCACCTGCTCAGCAGGCTCGATGGCGATGTTGTCGGCCAGCAGACGGCCCTGGATAACGTGGTCCTGCGTGCGGTGGCAGTCAATGCACTGCAAGTTCAGGCTGCTCATGTGGACATCGAGATTGGCCGCCGGGAAGTTGAGGCTGGTGTCCAGGTCGCCATGTTTGACGTTGTTGCCGCCGCCGCCATCGTAGTGGCAGGCGCCGCAGTTTTCACGGGCGGGTCTGCCCACGCTTTGGGCCGCAGCCGTCAAATCCACGCCTTCGGCCGGATAGCCGAAATCGCCCTTGCCGTAGGTGGAGAGATCGGCGTGACAGATCAGGCAGTCCACATTGAGCTGGTTGCTGAAGTCGAACCCATCGTTCTCCCAGCCGTAGCCGGTGTGACAGCTCATGCACTTCTTTTCGTTGCCCTGCGCGCTGATGCAGAAGTTGTTGATCTGATTCTTTTTGCCGATCGTCACCAGGTCTGTGCGCCAGGTAGCGATCATCGGCTGGCTCTCCCAGGTCCAATGCGTGGTGGCCATGAGTTGCGAGGAGGAATCGGGATGACACGTCAGGCAGGCTGCGGTCACTTCCGGGCCGTTGGCATACGGGCCGGTGAGTAGATGCGAGTGATCGGTCTCAGGGACGCGCGTGAGCAGGGCTGATTTGGGCGCGTCGGGCGCGGTGGTGGTCTGCGGTCGCAGCAGGATCAGCGGCACGAGGATCACCGCCAGGGTGACGGTCAGGCCGATGGCCCAGGCGGCGTTTTTCTTGATGAAGGCGGGAAGGTGCATGAAAGGCTCCTGAAAATCGAGATGACGCCGGCAATCCCCGGCGCTCAGGGTTCGTAAAAATATAACTTCCTGTGTTTCTCAGCGTTTTCTCGGCAAAATACAGGAACTAATTCCCCTGCGAACCCTCAGCTAATGAGTTCTGGCGCTACCGCGCCGCTGAGTTGGGCGATCCTGGTCAGCGTCAGGCGCGCCAGATAGGCCTGATAGCCGATGCCAGACAGGGCATTGGCAATGACCGCCAGCAGCTCGGTGATGCGCAAGGCTTGCTCCGCACTGACGATGACCAGCGAGTCTTGGGCTGCAGCCAGAGCGTCGCCATCCACCCCGATGCGGGCGCCCGTGACCAGCGCCTGCTTCTCGAACGCGGCCGGATCGGCCGCCTCGGTGAGGAACTGACCGGCCGTCACCATGCCCACGCGTTGGCCGGCAACCACGACCGGCGCGCTGGCGTAGCGGATGCCGGCATGGCAGGTGTGAACGTTGGCGCCTTCTTTGGCCGAGCGAGCCACGGACCGCCACGAGCCTTGACAGCCTGCCATGCCGGCCCCGGTGGTATGGATCAACCGGCAGAAGCGGCTGCAGCGACTGCATGGCACCAATGGCAGGCCGTCCAGGTCGGTGATGAAGGAGGACATGCCCAGCACGGCCGCAAACTGGTCCTGAATGCCTTGCAGGATCTTGAGCGGGATCAGATCAGAAAGGCGCAGGTTTTGCGGAAGGGCGGCTGCAGGAGCGGGAGCGGGAACGACGGCTGGCAAGCGTGCAGTGTCGCGGTCCCCCAGCCAGGATTCGATGGCGTCGGCCGAGAAGCGCCACTGGCCGCCCACGCGCAGCGCCGGCAGCTCGCCTTCTTTGACCATCCGGTAGATGGTGACGCGGTCCAATTGCAGGTGATCCTGCAATTCACGGGTCGTGAGCAGTTTGTCAGGCATGATTGTCTCGCTCGCCTTTCGCCCAGAAGGGGGAATGCTCATCGGGAGTCTACGAGAGCATTATAGAACTTTTTGTTATAAAAGTCAATACTTTGATCCCGTTTTTTATAATTTGTTACTCGTTTGTGTTGTGGGCGCTTGCATGGGTTTGGGGCTGCAACCCGGAGGATTGCGGTACAGGGCTGTTTTTTGGGTCAGGAAATTGCGCGTATTTGGTCTTGACTTTTGCGCGATCCTGATGTATGGTTGATGGTGCCCACTGACGAGAACCAGATACCCCACGTGCGAGGTGTTGCCATGCGTACGCTGCGCTGCAAATGTGCCCCACCGCTGGTTGTTATTTTTGTGCTGCTCTGCGCCCTCCTCTTCGGCAGTTTGACGGGAGAAGCAGCCATGACACGTCTGGTCCCCGCCGCCTTCGAGCATTCCCTGGCGCTCAACGATTCGCCTCTGCAACTCACCGATGACTACGTTGAGATTCCACACGACCCCGCCCTGGTGCCCTACAGCGACGCCATCACGCTCGAAGCTTGGGTGAGCCTCTACCCCCTCAACCTCGACGCCTGCAATACCGTCATCAGCAAGGACCTGCTTGACTCGTACTGGCTGGGCATCTGCAATCAGCACATTCGCTACTATTCTAATGGCGATTGGCAGGACGGCAGCACGGTCATCCCCGCCCACGTCTGGACGCACATTGCGGTGGTTTGGGAGCATGGCGACCAGCGCCACTACTATCTGAACGGCGAGTTGGAGTACACGGGCGACGCTGGCCCGACGCCCGCGGTCAACGCCTATCCGGTCGCCATCGGCGCCGACCCCGGCCCCTCGGCTGATCTCTCTCTTTTCGCCGGCAACATCGCCGAAGTGCGGCTGTGGACGGTGGCCCGCAGCCAGGACGAGATTCGTCGCACCATGCACATCGCCCTGGACGAGCCGCGGCCGGGCCTGGTGGCCGTCTGGCATCTGGCCGATGACTACAACGACAGCATCGGCGAGCACCACGGCGCGCCGCGCGGTCAGGCTGATCTGAGCGGCCCGGCCGCGCCGCCGCAGCCGGCCCTGGTTCCCCTGGATGAGTCCTTCAACACGTTGCCGACCACGCGCTCCGGCGCGGCCACTGTCTACATCCCCGGAACCAATCAGGCCTGGCTGTTGGGCGGCAGCCGCGGCGGCGCGGTCAGCGATCAGATCGAGGCGGTGGACGCGGCCACCGGTGCGACCAGCGCCGTTGGCAACCTGCCGTTGGCCCTGAATTACGCCGCGGCCGCCTATGCGCCGGACAACGACACCATCTACGTCTTTGGCGGGCAGGCGGGCGTCAACTATCAGAACACGATCTACGCGGTCAGCCGCGCCACCGGCGCGGTGCGCACATTGGCCCCGACGCTGCCCGTTTCTGTGCGCAGCGCGGCCGCGGTCTATCATCCCGACCTGCACCTGATCACCATCATCGGCGGCTACGGCGGCAGCGTGCAGAGCCGCATCAGCGTCTTCGACCCCGAAACGGAAACGCTCAGCAGCCTGCCCGGCCTGACCCTGCCCGCGCCGCGCTACAACCTGGCCGCGGCCTACGCCGGCGCTACCGGCAAGATCTATCTCTTTGGCGGCCTCGACGGCAGTCTCGACCCCACCAGCACGATTTACGAGCTGGCGCTGGATGACGACGGTCTGGGCGGCTCGGTTAGCCTGGTGGCCGGCGTCGCCCTGCCGGTCGAGACCTACGCCTTCGCCGCGGTGGAAGACCCGGCCAGCCGGCTGATCTACCTGCTGGGCGGGGTTGATGTGGACCGCGTGCTGGTCTTCGACCCGGCGACTGCCCAACTTTGGCCGACGCTCATTCCGCTGCCGGAAGAGCGCCTCTACGCCAGCGTCATCTACAGCAGCCGCAACCGCCACGCGCTGCTGATGGGCGGTTGGACGAGCGGGAACAGGGCCAGCATCTGGCGGGCGCCGTTGGGCGACGGGCCGGCCATTCCCCTGGGCCGCTGGGATTTCCCCATGACAGTGGGCGATGCGGTCAACGCCATCGCGGGCGATGAGACGCGGGTGGTGGTGGCTACGTATGGCAGCGGCGCCTATCGCTACAACGCCAACAGCGGCCGCACCCGTTACACCCCGGCCGACTTGGGCAGCGCCAGCGGCATCATCAACGATGTGCGCTACGACGCGGTCAACGACGAGACCTGGCTGGCGACCGATGACGCGGGCGGCAAGCAAATCACCAGCGCCGGCGCGGTGACCACCTTCGATGCCGGGGTGCTCGGCGCCAACCGTGTGCTGGCCGTGGATGTGCAGCCCGGCGCGACCAGCGCTGACAGTATTCCCTTCTTCGGCACGGACGGCCAGGGGCTGCGCTGGCGCGACCGCATCCTCTGGCCCTTTCCCGGCTATCAATGGCATACCAACTTCGTGGGCAGCCGCCTCGACGCCATCGCCCTGCGCGCCGAGCCTGTGCAGGATGTGTGGGTGATCGCTGACGGCGGCTTGCGGCGTATGCAGTTCGATCCGTTCTACACCGAGACCAACTACAGCGGCAGCCAGTGCAACCTGTTCGAGCCGGACGATCTGGCCCTGGGACCGAACAGCGATTGGTGGGTCGTCTCGCCCAACTACTTCGTGCTGGGCGCGCGGCCAGATGTAGACGGCCAGGGCGTTTGCCGCATTCCCGGCGCGGTGACGCCCGGCGCAGGCAACCTGTTGGAACCGCTGCTGGGCGTGGCGGCCGCGGCCGTGGATGTGGACGCGGACGGCCGCATCTGGACGGCTGTCGAAGCGCAGCCGGGCGAGAGCGGGGGCCTGGTGGCCTACCAGGCGGTGGGCGCGCCGCCCAATCAGGCCACCCTGTACACCGAAGAGTACAACTGGACGGCCGCGCCGCTGGGCAGCCGCACGGCCGACTCGTCAGGCCCCGCAACTGTCTGGGACAGCGGCGTCAGCGCGGTCGGCGCGGCCGATGAGCGCGTGTGGGCCGGCAAAGAGAACGGTCGCCTGGTGACGGTGGCCCAGCGCTGGCAGCAGTTGGATGAGAGCAACAGCCTGGACAGCAAGGCCATCGCGCACGTCTGGACAGTGCGGGGCCGGGCTTTCCTGGCGACCGCTTCCAGCCTGCATGTGCTGCAAGCCGACGGCCAGACCTGGGACAACCGCAACAACGTGCAGGCGCTGAGCGTCCTGGGCGACAGCCGCGGCCGCATCTGGGTGGGCACCGCGACCGATGTGCGCCTCTACACGGCCGGCGGCTGGGACCTGCTGGCCTGGGCCGAGGGAACGCCGCCCGCCGGCCCCATCGAGGCCCTGGCCCAGGACATGAACGGCCGCATCTGGATCGGCGGCGCGGGCGGCCTGACCCTCTTCGACCGGGAGCGCTTCGTGACTACCTTCGACGCGGGCAATTCCGGCCTGCCGGCCACGACCGTGCGCGCCCTGCTGGCCGACCGTGAGCAGCGGTTGTGGGTGGGCACCAACCAGGGGTTGGCCCGTTTGCAGGGCAACACCTTGATCGTGTTCACCACGGCCTCCGGCCTGCCCTCCAATCAGATTCGCGACCTGGCGCAGACCGGCGATGGCGACATTGCCATCAGCACCGCGAACGGCCTCAGCCTCTTCGACGGCAACGGATTTGCCAACGAAACCCCGCCCATTGCGGCCTACAGCCTGCCCCTGGCGGTGGATGAACTCGGTCGTTTGTGGGCCGGCGCCGCGGTGCGCACGGTCAACGGCTGGCAGGGCTACTGGTGGACCAACTCCGGCCTGCGCAGCAGCACCATCAGCGACGTGGCGGCCGACGGCGCGGACCGGGTCTGGTTCGGCCACGCGCCGGCCAACGGGGTCAGCGTGCGCGGCGCGTTCCTGCCGCCCCTGGCCGATGTCATCCCTGCCATCAACAGCATTTCGCCGGACCACGGCCATTCGCCCGATCACATCACCATCAGCGGCACCGGTTTCGGTTCCAACCCGGCCGATGTCACGGTGGTTATCGGCGGCGCGGTTGTGGAGATCGAGAGCATCAGCGAGACCGAGATCGAGGTGCGCCTGAATCGCGACAACGTCAACGGCGATGTCTCCGTCAGCGTGGGCCGGCGTCGCGCCACCCTCACCGGCGTGGGCCGGCCGGCCTTCTGCGCGGAGCCGAGTATCCTGACCGTCAGCCCGGAAGGGGGCAACGTGGGCTTGTTCGTGGACATCACTGGCTCGAACTTCGATCCTGGCGCGATGGTGGCCGTGGGCGATGGCCCCTATCGCAGCCCGACCTACATCGGCCCTCGCCATCTGCAGATGATCGTGCAGCCCGGCGACGAGTCCGGCCCGGTGCATGTGCGTAACGCCTGCCCGGGCGGCCCCACCTACAGCACCACCAGCGCCGACTTCTTGCGCGTGGTGGAGCTGCACGCGGACGCCATCGTTCTCAACCAGGGCCTGAGCGCCTACGACCTGGTGGCGGACCGGCCGACGATGATCCAGTTCTATCTGACGCACGCCCTGTGGCCGAACGACGATGATGTGCTGGAGGTGGACAGCATCGAGATCAGCCTGACCGAGCCGGGCAGCGGCCAGAGCTACAGCGAGACCCAGGACGCGCTGCATGTGATTCCTTACAACCCGGAGCCGCTGCCGCCGCAGGCCCTGCGTGACATCGCGCAGAGCGTCGAAGTGTCGCTGACGCCGCTGCTCAACGACTTCGTCAGCGACGAGGGCACGACCGTACAGGTTCATGCCGTGCTGCGCCGCCGCGGCTTCACCGTCGCCGCGTTCGACACGACGGCCGAGTTCCGCCGCAACCTGCCCCTGCGCGTGCTGCTGGTGCCGATCATGTGGGATCAGGCCGGGGCGACAGACGAATTCCATCTGCGGGTCAACGTCAGCAACGGGCTGGAGGAGCTACGCCAGCGCTACATGCCGACCGGCCGGCTGGAGTTCGAGTGGGCCGATGTCAGCCTGACGAGCGCCGTGTCGCTGACCCTGGGGTCCTGGGGCGAGCTGCTCGAAGCCGCCCATGACATGGATCCCATTCGCCGCCGCTGGAACGATCTTCATGATCCTGACGCGATCATCGCCTTCGGCATCGTGGATGAGCGGCTGAAAACCGGCGACAAGAACGGCTACGGACTGTGGGCCGATGTCAGCGACCTGATCAACATCATCTTCCTGGACGGACTGGATGCCTTCTGCGAGTTGACCGACGCCGCGCTGACCGTGGCTACCCTGGGTCTGGCCGATTTTGGCAGTTGCGAGGTCGAAGTGCCGCTCTATGTCGGCTGGGCTGTGGGCAGCGTCACGGATGGCGCCGACAACACCGAGTACAGCCGGCGCCTGGGGCATGAGATCGGCCATATCATGGGGCTGGTTGGCCCCACCGCGGCCAACGGCTCCTACACCGACAACCTCAGTCATTCGGTCAACGACGAATTGGACAACGGAGAATGCAACGATGGCGGCGCCAGCTACGACGTGTCCAAGACGATCTATCTCCAACCGGGGGTGGAGGAACCGGTGGTTAACCCGATGTCCGGCCGGCAGATGCGCGCGCAATGGATTGTAGAAGACGACGGCGACCCGGCCGACGAAGACACCCGCCGCGGCAAGGCCCTGATGAGCTATGCCTGCGGCCGGGACGACGATAACGTCTTCTTCGAGCCGGTGGACGAGCAGGCAGTTCGGGCTGAATATGGCATGATCTCGACGCGGCTCGGCTTCGAGGACCTGCGGCCGTTCGGCGGGCTGCGCCTGGCGGGAGCGAATGACAGCGCTGGCCGCGCCGCGCCAACCGGGCCGGCAAGCATCCCGGTGACATCCCCTGTGCCAGGCCCGCGGCTCTACGTCTCCGGCCTGGTCAGCCGGACGGTGGAAGCTGGCGTCTTGCGCCGCGTCGAAACCCTGGGGGAGGACGCGCCGCTCAGCGTGGACTTTGTCAGTAATTACTGGCTGGTGCAGCTCGATGGCGGCGGCGCTGAACTGGCCCGCAACGGCGTCTTTCCGGCCTTTCGCACCCCGGAGACCGGCCTCAACGACAGCGGTTTCTTTGCCGCCACCATCCTGCGCCAGACCGGCGTGGCCCGTCTGGAACTGCGCCACGACGACACCCTGCTCGACAGCTTCACAGCCGGCGGCGCCGCGCCCACGGTGAGCATCAGCAGCCCGGCCGGCGGCTCCTACAGCAGCGGCAACATCCCCGTTACCTGGATCGCCAGCGACGCCGACGCCGACCCGCTGGTGATTGCGATTGACTATTCGGCCGATGGCGGCGCTTCCTGGCTGCCCCTGGCCTTCAGTAGCGCCAGCGGTACGGTGCAGGTACCGGTCGCCCGCCTGGCCGGCAGCGGCAATGCCCGCTTCCGGGTCACGGCCAGCGATGGCTTCGATGAGGGCAGCGCGGTTTCGCCCGCGTTCACGGTGGCCGGTCAGCCGCCCCTGCCCTACATCGGCTTTCCCCAGGCGGGCGACAGTTTCCTGGAAGGACGGCGGATTGACCTTCGCGGCGGCGCCTATGACAACCAGGATCGCCGCGTGGCCGGCGCCAATCTGACCTGGTGGAGCAGCCGGGACGGCGAGCTGGGCAGCGGTGCAGATTTCGCGGTGATCCTCAGCGTGGGCGCCCATACCCTGGTCCTGCAGGCGCAAAACAGCGTAGGGCTGACCGAACCCATCGCGATCAGCGTGACCGTGCAGGGAGACTACGACCTCGACACCCTCCCGGACGCCGAGGAATCTGGGATGGGCCTCAGCCCGCTGAACGCGCAGGAGTTATTCAGCGACGCCGATGGCGATGGCCTTTCCCGACTGGTGGAGATCAGGCGCCACACCGACCCTGGCGACCCTGACAGCGATGGCGATGGCCGCTCCGACGGCGACGAGCTGCTGGCTGGCACCGACCCGGCCACCAACGACCCACCCCTGCCGCCCGACCAGTTGGCGGTCTACCCGCCCAGCCTCAGCTTCACGGCCGACCTTGCCCTGGACACCCCGCTGCCGCAGCAGGCGCTGCAGGTAGTCAGCCGCCGGCCGGCCACCTTTACCGTGGCGGCCGATGTGGACTGGCTGGCCTCCACGGTCGTCACCGGCGTCACCGTGTCCGGCGTTACCATCCTGGTGCAGGCCTATGAGCTGGAGGATGGCGTTCACAGCGGGCATGTGACCTTTACCAGCGCCTCCCTGGCGGGCAGCGTGGTGGCGCCCGTGGTCGTCACGGTGACTCACAGCGCCGCCTTTTTCGACCTGGACGGCGATTGCCGGGTCAGCATCGTGGACGTGCAGCGGGTGGCGGCCAGCTTCGGCCTGGATCTCAGCCAGCCCGACTTCGATTATCATCGCGACCTGGACCGCGACGGCGACGTGGATGTGCTCGATATCACGGCCGGCGCTCAGCGCTGGCTGCAGGAATGTCCATCCGGCCCAACGCCCACGCCGACGCCAAGCCCGACGGCCACGCCATCGTTTACGTCAACGCCGACGCGCACGCCAACCGCCACCTCAACGCCGACGCGCACGCCGACCCTGACGGCCACGTTCTCAGCGACGAATACGCCAACGTCTACCCTCACGCACACGCCGACATTCACACCGACGCCCACCTTCACGTTTACGCCGACGCGCACGCCGACCTTCACCTTTACGCCGACGGCCACCTTGACGCATACGCCGACGCGCACGCCAACCTTCACGCATACGCCGACGGCCACGCCGACGGCGACCTTCACGCACACGCCGACGCGCACGCCAACCTACACGTTCACACCAACCTACACCCCCACGCGCACGCCGACGTTTACGCCTACGCGCACCCCAACGCCCACGCGCACGCCGACGCCGACTGCCACGCCGGTGACGGTGATTCTGACGCCTGTGGCCGACACTTACGTCTTTTCGACTGCGCCGACCAGCAACTACGGCGCGGCCACGATTCACTACGTGGGCAGCCAGAGCGCCAGCGCCACGGGCCGCGCGCTCTACCGCTTCAACCTCGGCGGCATTCCGAGCGGTGCAACCGTGCAGAGCGCCTCATTCATGGCCTACCTGGTGTCGAGCAGCGCCAGCCCGGCGCTGCTCGACATCGAACTGAAGCGCAGCGACGGCGCCTGGCAGGAGATGACCGTCACCTGGAACACGCAGCCCGGCTACACGGGCGCGAACAACGTGCTGGGCGTCGGCATCGCACCGGCCTATTACACGTGGAATGTGACCAGCCTGGTGCAGACCTGGGTGGATGGCGCGGTCAACAACGGCCTGGCACTGATGAGCAAGAACGAGATCACCATCGGCTGGCGCGGTTTTGCCAGCCGCGAAAGCACCGCACCGCCCAATCCACCGCGCCTGGTCGTGACCTACCGGCCGTGAGGGATCGAGTGAGGGTGCTACAACCAATGTACCAGGAGTTTCGACATGGCAGACGCAGCCGTCCCCTACATCACCAAGATCAACAACGTCAAAGAAGTCAATCTATTCGGCGCGGCCGACCTGTCGTTTTGGCAGGCGCGGCTGAAACCACGTGGGCTGGCGCCGTACGATGACAAGGGGCAGGCGCTGCTGCTGCTGGCCGCCACGGACCTGCGCTGGCTGGGCATCCGCTTCCAGGAATTCACCGTCTCCGTGGTGGTCAGCCGTCAGGAGGATGGCCGCGGGCAGGATGCATCCTACCTGGTAGCCGCGACCAACTCATCGCGGCCGCTGGCGTGGGCCGAAAGGAATTTCTTCGATACGCCGTACGATTTCGGCCTGGTGCAGTTAGAACCGCAGCCGCCGGCCTCGCTGGCCCTGGGCGTTGGATCATCTATCCTGCTCAGGGCCAGCATGGTTGGCGCCAGACCGGTTCAGCGCCGCGGCCAGGAGGTGTGGGAGGGGACGATCTTTCTTCCGCAGGGCGCCAGGCAGAAGAATGGCGCAAACCGCCGTTTCTACGCCCGGCTGGGCGGGCAAACGGACATCTATCCGTTCCTGCCCGCCGCCGACACATTCGCGCCGGCGCCCTCCAGCGACGCCATGCGCTGGCTGATCGAGTCCAACTTCCAGCCGCGGGAATGGCATCTCCGCGCCGACGCCGCGCACGCGCGCTCGCAGACCTTCACCGGGTCGGCCTGACGCGGACAAGACGGAATTGGCGCTAGCCGCCGTCGTCGTCGCGCTGCTGCCGCCCGCCATTTTCTCGTAGATGGCCCCTACGTACACCGTCGTCCTGCTCCCCATCACCGCCTTGACCCGGTTGCCGTCCTCGTCATAGGTGTAGCTGACCAGCACCGTACTTCCCTGCTTCACCTGCTGCAAGCGGTTCTCGGCGTCATAGACCAGGGTGTAGGCCACGCCGCCCACCGTGCGCCCGGTCATGTGGCCGTTGCAGGGCAGAATCAGCCACGAATGACACGAATTCCAGGGTCTTTTCGTTTCGATTCGTGTCATTCGTGGCAAGAATCCGCCCAGCTTTTTCTGCCACGAATTTCACCAATTTGCACGAATTCCAGGGGCTTTTCGTTTCGATTCGTGCAATTCGTGGCCAAAAACCGGGCTGATTGCGCCACTCGTGGTAGATCACGGCGATGGCGTCGGGAGTGATGCCATGGCCGCTTCCCACCGATCGTCGAGTTTGACCAGCAACTCGCCCAACTCATCCTCGTCAAGCGCCGCCGGCGCCGCGGGGGCAATTTGGGCCGAAAATCGTACGACGAACTCGCCATATCGCGCCAACATGCCGCAACGACTGGCGCCTTCCGTATTGGGCGCAATGTAGCTTGCACAGGCTACGTACGCCTCGTCTGCGAAGTCAAGCCGTGCCGTCATTTCTGACCTTTATTCCCCAGAGGCGCCACATTGTCCAGATGTGTAAAACACGTCCAGTTGGCGTTTGTACTCACGCTGCGCACTGCGCACGAATTCGTAACGATATATCTCGTGAACGACGACGCCGTCTCCATTCATGTCTCGTGACGGGTGCTCCAGGGCGCCATGCGAGTCTGCGGTTGGGCTGATGGGCCGATTACTCCAACCAGGAGGGAACAGCGTAGCATCCATCAGCATGGATTCAGTGGTAAAGGGCCGCAACGGCGCCGGGGCGCCGGGTGAGCAGATGGAGAGCAAGACAGCCACAGTGAGACAAGTCGCCAGTGTCAGGATCGCCAAACGTAATCTCCGTGTGTTCATGGCGTCACCTCGGCCTGTTGTCGAAGTGACCAACGGCATAGGGCGCACCAGACCCCTGTACTGGAGCATAGTTCGGCGTCCCAGCCGCCAGGGAATCATGATACTCTGCCACCAGCGCCTGGAACGCTTGCAAGGTGACATGACCGCCAGAACGTCTGCTCATCTCGATGCCCATGCCGACCGCGACATAATCAAAGGAATCATCGTGCCAGGAGTCACGGCGCTCCGCAGGTAAATAGGCAATTGGGTGAATGGCGGGCCAGTTACGTTTGGCGTTGTTCTCTGGATCACGCGCCTCGGCGTAGCTCGCGCCCAATCGAACCTCCCATTCTGCGAAGCCGGCCTGCATACCCACGTAACCGTACAGGATGTTGCCGAGCACAGAGTATTCGAACCAGTAGCAGCGAGATGCGGAACAGAGCAGAAAACTCTTGCCAAGCTCATCCTCCATCACATCCTTGAAATCCCAGCGTTTGCCGTCGCCCACCAGCCCCCGAAAACTCCAATAGGCGCCAGCTTTGAATCCTGGGCTGCCGGTCCGTGCAAGATGCGCATTTGCGTAGGCCAGCCAGCTCGTCACCAGGCTCTGAGCCATGAATTGCGCCTGGGCAACGGCAAACTGCGTGAGATCGCGATCAGGGAAGACGCGTCCTCGCGGGGGCCGTTTAGGAACCTGACAATCACGATCGCCTTCACATTCATAATGGCCCGAGGGGTCGACGAAGCGTAGAGGATTATTGGCCGCGTAGGTGTATCTGTTGAAACTTTGCGGATTTTGCGGCTGGGGGATCAGCGTATCCGCGCTCGCAAACCTCCCCAGCGCCGATCACTTATCTTAACCGGCAGCCGTTCACTGCTGGGGCACATGTGCGCCTCCTGGGAGTAGAATGGGTGGGGATTCCAATCACACCCATCTCATTCCACAGGAGGTACCGTTATGCTAACCGAGATCGAATGCTTCGTCAATTGGGTGCGCCGTCGCAACCCTGATGCGCGCACCTGGCGGGATTACCGTGGCGATTTGCGACAGTTTGCAGACCTCGTCGGCGACCTGCTACCGGCCGCCGTCACGTTGCGGGATATTGACCGCTTCGTGAGGCAACAGGCCAGCCAAGGGTGTCAACCCAGCACAATCAACCGCCGCCTGGCTGCCATCACTGCTTTCTACACATTTCTTGCTGACGAAGACACCACGTTGGTCTGCCCTGTATTGCCGCACCGGCATGGGTTACGCGAGCCACAGCGCCTGCCACGACCCGTTCAGCAAGATGCCATCCGCAAATTCTTCGCCGTTATCACTGACCCGCGCGATCGGGCGATGTTTCTCCTCATGCTACGCTGTGGCCTGCGCATCTCGGAGGTCGCGACGCTGCGACTCACAGACCTCTTTCTGGACGAAACGCTGCCCCGCATGATAATTCACGGCAAAGGCAGCAAGGATCGCACGGCCTACCTTTCGCCGCAGGCTGAACAGGCTGTACGTACCTATCTGGCCGTGCGCCCGCACGTCACCTGCGACGCCCTCTTCGTCAGCTACCAAGGCCAGGGTCTCTCCACTACGGCCATCCATCTGCGTTTGCTCGCCTACCGTACACAAGCCGGTGTCACCCTCACCGCCCACCGTTTGCGCCACACCTTCGCCAACGACCTGCTCAACGCTGACGTGCCGGTGACTACCATCCAGAAACTGCTCGGCCACGCCTGGCTGGAAACCACGCAGATCTACGTGGCTGCCAATGATCGTCAGGTGCAAGCCGACTACAATGCCGCCTGCGCACAAATCGAGAATTGGGCTGACACCGCGCCCGCGGGAGGCGCATCATGAACCCTAAACGCATTCCCGATCATTTAGTTGCCCAACGCTACGACCAGGCCCTGCACTACGGCCACGATCAACGTATGCCGCCTGCTGTGCCGCGGCCCCAGCCCACGGCCGCCTGGCCAACCGAGAACATTGCATTCCTGGAACGCTATCAGGCGTGGCTGCTCAGTGGCGGCGCTAGTCTGCCCGTTATCAGAATCCTCTACATCCCCATGGCCGGTCACGTCTTGGGCCTCAATCTTAAGCCACATAGCCAACTCGACCTGGACACCGACCCGTGGCGCGCTCGCCTACATCCAAGCCAAACAACTGAGTGCCGAATGGACCGACATGTGTCGTAACGCCCTGGCCCAAGTTTCGCCGCTTCCTACGTCATGAGCGGGGTCAACTCGAAAGCAAGGCCCACCCGTTTGAGGTGACCCTACATACCGCCGGTCTACCGCAGTGGCTTGTGTCCGAACTGAGGCGTTATCAACACCTCCGTCAAGCCAACTGGCGCCCCGCTCGGCTGGAAGACAACATCCGACGCTTCTGGAGCGGCCACCTCCGTCTCTGGCGCTGGCTGTGCGAACACCATGCCGTGACCCAGTTAACGGATGTCAAACGCCAATACATCCTGGACTATGTGGATCACCGCTTGGCTGCCGGTTATGCCGCCAAAAGCATCAACCAAGACCTGCGCGCCTTGCACGCCTTTGTGCTCTTCCTGCAAGACAACGATCACCGGGTGCCGCAGGCGTTGCTGCGCCTGCGCTATCTCAAGGAACCGGATAGCCTCCCCCGTTTCTTGACCGACGATGAGGTGCGTCGTTTGCGCGCTGACTGCGAGCAACGCGTCGCTCAGGCCAAGCTATCGCATCAGCACCGCGATGCCCTGCTTGATCGCGCCGCCTTCTACCTCATGTGGCAGGGCGGGCTGCGCCTGGGTGAGGTCGAAGAACTGCGCCTCGACGATCTCAATCTGACTGCCCGCCAACTCACCGTCCGCCGGGGCAAGGGGCAGCAGGATCGCACCGTCTATCTCACTGATATCACCGTGCAGGCGCTCCAAGCCTATCTGGCCGGGCGCGGTATGGGGCCAACCAACCACGTCTTTCTCTACCGCAACCAACCGGTCTGCAAGGACTTACTGCGCAGTCGCATCAAGGCTGCTGGCGTACGCACCGGCATCAAAGTCTACCCCCATCGCCTGCGCCACACCTGTGCCACGCAACTGCTCAACGCCGGCTGCCGCATCACCTCGATCCAAAAGCTGCTGGGACACCGTCGGCTCAACTCCACCTTGATCTACGCTCGCGTCCACGACCAGACCGTCGCGGCTGACTACTTCGCCGCCATGATACGGGTCGAACAACGCCTCGATCTGACTCCAGCGCCCCCAGCCGACCCACCCCCGCCAGTCAACGACGTTGTCACCGAGGAGACCTCGCTGGCGCTGCTCGCGCGCCTGGCCGTGCCGGCCCTGCCTGACGCAGAACGGCTGACCCTGGTAGCGCAATTGCGCCGTCTGCTTCAGTCCCCAACACCGCTGGCGCCGCCACCTTCGGTCGTACCCCCCACGTGTGCCGCACCAACGCCGTGATTCAGGCAAGCTGCCGGCGTAGACGGCAGAAACTGGCGAACGTCATCACCGACGATGTTGGCGCTGGGCAGAGTCAAAACTGGCTCTGCCCAGGTTCCAATTGCCGCAGCCGCACTGCTCCGAAAGCGCTTAACGCAAACTTCCCCCCCCCACCTGCCTTGAGGGCAAGACCAACAAACCTAATCTTCGAAGTGTTCACGCTGCAAACAGTCTCGGTAGACGGCATGCCAGACGTATGGCTCAAAGCTACCGAGATCATCGCCCACAACGAATACGCCATTGACAGGTTTACTCTTGACAATCACGATGTCGGCTTGGTCATACTTATGACGGCCGAAGAAGAAAAGATCCGTGATTGTTTCAAGCTTGCCGCCTACGAGATTGGGGCATGGCTGATGGTACCAGGCCTTTTCGCTCAGAATCCGGATCGCATCGTCGCGCAGCGTGCCTACGGACACCTGTTTTCTCGCCTCCTCCAACGGCGATGAATAGCATCCAGCTACCAGTGTGACCAACAAGATCACGACACTCACTGCTCCCAGTCTGCCGGCAACACTGATATGTTGCATAACAAGCCTCCTGGCAGCGTCCATCAGAACCAACGATCCAGCATAAAGAGGTTCCATGCGTGTGTGATGTCCGTCAACCCCAGGACACGGAATCGAACACCGAGCGCAGCCCCGCGATTTCCGATGCTGACATCTGACCAGCTATTGCGCCAATCGCCATGAAATTGCGTGATTTCGCGCCCCGTGTTGAGCAAACTGCCGCCCGGGCCGTACTCCGCCCCCATGGTCAGCGCCCAAGCCCAATGATGCACATTCGCATCGTCATCTGAGGTGCCCATGAACGAGGCAGGCAACCCCTGCCGATCAAAATAAACCCAGGTCCGTATGGGATTCCCTGCATTGCTGACCGCCGGCCAAGCGTTTGGCGCTTCCAAGCGATTGGCTAGACCTCCGAACAGGCTACCAATGTCTCTGGTGAACATACCCTCTTCGCCAGTCTTGTACCAACCGGTCAATCGTTCTAATGCGCTTGGCATGTCATTCCATGACCAGTTAGCAGGTCGGTTGTCACGGAATACGCTCTCCAGGTTTCCCTGGACGTAGTTACCGTCAGCGTCGTAGAAGACTGACCAATTCCACTCGCCAGGAAAGGCTATCGAGAACAGACGAATCAAGATGTCTTCGGCCGTCGGCGCACGATGATGCATCTGCTCAAATTCCTCTTGCCAGGCCTGATCCAGCGGATCGTGGCCTGATGGATCGATAAAGCGTAGAGGATTATTCCGGCAGTAAGAGTAGCGATTGAGATTTTGCGGATCGCCAGGATTGGGTATAATGCTGTCGGGTTGGATCCACCGGTTAAGATAAGGGTCATACCACCTGGCGTTGTAGAACAGCAAACCGCTCCCGCTGTCCTTGCGCTGACCGGTGAAGTTGAACGTCGTCAGCGTCACGCCAGCGGTATAGCGCGCCACGCCGTAAGGCATGTAGCGCAGCTCGGTGTTCGTGTTGAGCCGCGCGCCGGCGCTGGTCAGCGTCAGCGCCTGCGAACCGAGATGATCGCTCAGCAGGTAGTTCACTGTGCCCGGGCTGACCCCCGTGCGCATGGCGACCCGCACTGCTTCGGCGTAGTAATACTTCTTCATCGTGGCCGTGCTGCCCGTCCACTGAAGGTGTTCCCGATGTAGACCGTCGTTGCGCCGCCGACCGTCTCCTTGACCTGCTCCGTCCCCGTCGTAGATGTAACTCGCCGTGACACCGCCGGACATGCCCGTCAGCCGGTTTTCGGCATCGTAACTCAGCGTGATGTCCTGGCTGCCGCTGATGCGCCGCGCGCGTTGCCGTTGGCGTCGTACCAGTATTTCTGGTTGCCGGGCGCCGTGCCGCCGATGTGCGTCACCGCATGCTTGTGCGCCCGCGTCCTGGTAATGGATTCTGCGTCGCGCGCTCTCGAAGTGGGTCAGGTTGCCGATGGCGTCGTAGCCGTAAGTTCTTCAGGCTGTAACCGCCATAGCCGCGATCCGCTAGCTGCGCCGTGCTCAGCCGGTGCAGCGCATCGTGAGGC
This sequence comes from Candidatus Amarolinea dominans, assembly GCA_016719785.1. Classification (NCBI taxonomy): domain Bacteria; kingdom Bacillati; phylum Chloroflexota; class Caldilineae; order Caldilineales; family Candidatus Amarolineaceae; genus Candidatus Amarolinea; species Candidatus Amarolinea dominans. The sequence continues at coordinate 3,830 of JADJYJ010000013.1, read as the reverse complement.
GAAGGTCTGCGTCGGTGCCGCCATACGCCGCCGCATCCGTGATCGTCGTCACTTCCCCGTCGTCGTAGGTGGCTGATGTTCTGCAGGTTGGTGTAGGGGGGACGTTGCCGGTCTTCCGCGTCACCAGCCGGAAGTTTCGGCCGCGGTGGGTGTAGGCCGCTGCACTCCCGTCGTGCTGCCCAGCCAGCGTTGCGTCGTCTGGCTCACGGCGTTGTGGCATGTCGCCCACATAGTAAGTGCTGCCGTTGCTCTGCACCTGGCGCAGCAAGCCCCGGGGTGTTGTAGGTGAACATCACTGCTCGCCTTTATTTACCCGTTGCGCCGCCAGGATATTCGCCACACAAGCGGCCGGTCGGCTGGGGTCAACCACCAGGCCGTCACGAAGGCGCCGCCCCCTGTACCTGATCACCTGGGTCTCGGTGATCACCCGGCCCGCAGATCATAGGCCCAGCGCTGCTGCCCGCCCGATGGATCGTTCATGCCCGTGCGTCGGCCTCTTTGCCCCAGGTTGCCGTTCGCGCCCGTGCTGTCGTAGCTGAAGCCGACGGCATAAGCCCCGCTGCACGTCAGGATGTCCAGGTTGCGATGCCCGCATGATAGGTCTTGCCCACCAGCCGATTGTGGCCGTCGTATTAGAAGCAGATCGCCTGGTAGCGCGACGCTGGTTTCATCAGGTTGCCCGCCGCATCGTAGCGATACTTCGCCCGCCCCATGTCCGGATCGTTCATGCTCGTCTTGCGGCCCAACAGGTCGTGGGTCAGCGTCGTCTGGTTGCTCGCGCGTGATCCTGCACCGTCAGCAACCGGCTGGCCACGTCGTAGCTGTAGCGTGTGTGGCCTGGCTGCCCCAGGTCAGGGATTGGGCTGGCCGACCGCCATACGAACCGGTGCTCCCGAGACGCTGCGCAGGTTGCCAAACATCCGGGACGCACGGCCACGAGCGCCGATTGGCCGATCATGCACAACCAGATCGATCTGTCTGCTCGCCAGAAGGCTCTGGACAAGTGTTGAACATCGGGGGTGAAATCGGTGGAGTACCTCGTGGGTCTACCCCCATACATCTCGTTCAACGTCCTGGGTGCAACGGCTGAGAATGAAAGGATCGGGCGATGTCTTCCAGGACGGCCCGTAGGGCAGGGGCATATTCGGTCCAAGTGGCGCTGCTGATCTGAATTACTACGTTGTCTCCTTGTTTTATGAAGATACTTTCCAGCGTTGCGGCGCCGCTTTTGTCCGCAAGTGAGCTTCGGACCATCTACGCAGCTGCCATTGGGCTCCACAAAGGTGGCTCGGAAGTCGCAGACAATGTGTAGCCCCGAAGGATTGCTCGGGCAGTGTCATTCGCAGGCTACTTCTCAACCCAAGAGCGCAGGCTTCCTCCTTAGCAAACTCAGACCCCATATATACAATGGCGACCCGTATGTTGCCACCCAGGTGATCCACACAGGAGCACTCAATTGGAAATAGGGTGATGTATCTGGTCTGGCTTTTCACGCACTGGAACGAACTCCAATCGGCCGGATAGGCAAAGGACACGCCCACATAGGGGAGATTGTCGTGTATCTGCGCCAGCCAGCGCTGGGGTTGACCAGTTGGGCCGGAAGTAGCGACTGCAATTGTGGCAGGCAAGGGACCGGCAACTGCAACGACTGGGGTGTCCTTTGGCAATGTTGTCACCGTCGGCGACGCGCTTGCGGGTGGCGACAACGCGCCGTCGCCACCGCGTCATTGGGGCGACAGCGGGCGTTGCGGTCTGTTCTGGAGGTTGTAGGAGACCAGAACATGTGGTCCAGCGCCACACTGCATAACAGCACCCAACCTGTCTTGTCGGCAATGCACTAATCTCATGGTTCCCATACTTTTCTCTGTGAGCGAAGAAAGCAAGAAGTTCGGTCAGTATCCCCCCCACACCTGATGTTGCCTGTGGGATTACAATCCCCACCTGCCGGGTCAGAAGGACGCAGGCAAGTTCTCATGCCATCTTCACGCATCCAGATGTTGATGACTCCGCTCGCCTTCGCTGACGTCAAAGGTAGGGACGCGCCCCGTTGTCTTGATGCTTTGCCACTGCCACGAGGCCGAGGCACAGCCTGTGATTTCGCGACGTGTCGTATGGGTTATCATCACGGCCCATATGCGGCGGAATCATCATTCACGGTTCCACCCAGCCGCAAACCCAAATACAGTGTGTCCCGTCTGCTTGAATGAAACGTTGGCATACCGCAATTCAGGGAGAGCCAGTAATCCCAGGATTGGCGTTCCAGCCTGGGCCGTTGTTTGGCATCCTTTTCATGAAGCATCTGGAGCCGTGCGTTGAGAAGTGAGGGAATCGCTCTTGATAACAGAACCAGTAATGATCCGAGAGCGCGGTTGCAACGTCTTCGCGGAATGCCACCGGTCTGGCCGAGGATACGCAGGGCTCTGGGCGCCGTTCAGCGGATAGATTGTGCCGCACGTAGCGCCTGAATTTGGATAGGTGGTCATCGGCACGAAGCCCAACATCGGCGAAGCATCCACGGCGTCCGTGCTGGCATTGTGGGGGTTGATGTGGAAATGAAGATGCGGGGCGATAGGCACTTGGGCGGGGTCGCAGGCGGAAACAGGGGGACCAGTGGTTGCGCCTGACTTCGCAAATGATGGTATCGCGACGTTGTCGTTCAGTGCCACATTGAAACTCGTCAGATGGGCGTAGAGATGGCGATACACGCGGCTCTCAATAAAAATAGAGTTCACTTCGAGGTGTGGACGTCCATTCGGTACCCGTAGCCAGACGAGTCCCAGTCACGAGGCATCACCTGTTCGGCCTGTGCAGCATACATTACTTGGTGTTGCCCGGTACCCAATGTCCATGGGAACCCAGCGTTGCCTGCGGGGGCGTTTGTCAGAAGTACAATTGACATTCACAGTGTTGCCAAGCCGAGATGGATTAGCCCACCAATTGGCCGGTAGAGCTTTAGAGGATTGTACATCCCCCTGGGCCAGGACGGTCTGGGCATCTACTCCCCGCAGAACTGGGTGGCTATCGAACCATTCGTAAAATCGCCTCTCGTATTCAAAAAACCCGGATCAGGAGAAACAGATGGAAGTACAGGAAGCATCTGCTTCAAGCTGGGCGTCGCGGCACGCCAGATCGCACGTTGAGCAGGCTGAAGCCGATTGGCCTCAAACGACGCTTTCCAGCGAAGCGCCATGACTCGTTGCGGCCAAAAAGCTCGTTGAGGTTCCTGTGGCGCCCAGTGGGAACTCAATAGAATCGGAAATCATGTTCAGCAGCGAAGTCAGGTAGTCAGCGGGGGTATAGGTGCGCTGATGGATAGAACCAGGTTGCTGCCTGCGTGGCACTCAACGGCTTGCGATGGGCCGATTTCGGTTGTGCGCAAGGAGTGAAGAACCCGTCTGAGAACACCGGTTGATTCTACGAGCACTTGACTCTGGACTACTTCGGTGTCGGGCACCCGCGGGCGACCAATGGTACGTGGGCATTACTCCAGGTTCGCAAATCCTGTTCGGATGCTATCTCGAACAAGAAAAAAGGCTATATTTCGATCCGGTTGTCGTCCAGAGGATCACTTCCCGGTATAGAGTGAGCACATAAGGTCGAAGCTCCCGGCACCAAGGGACGTCTGTGGGAGGTGTATGAGATTCCACTGGCTCGGGGTAATGCAACGTGAGTCTGGGCACAGATCCGTGTGGATTAGAAAGAGAGGTGAGGCCCCTACAGGATCAGCAAGGACCCGACCACCTGCCACCGCAGGCGACGGCATCCTCGCGGGGATTTCGGAGATCAGATCGGGCTGATGACCAGGGACATGAACTTAGCAGCGGTGTTTA
>JADJYJ010000012.1 GCA_016719785.1 Candidatus Amarolinea dominans | reverse complement strand
GCCAGAGTTCGTCAATGCGCTGCCGCCGATAGGCGATGAGCTGCTGCGGCGACACCCGTGCCAACAACCGCCGGTGCGCCTGCACCTCGTGCCGCATCGCCACCAGACGCGCCTGCAGGTGCGTCGTCAGCAGGCCGGAGGCCGGCCATTCGTTTCGCGCAGGCTTGCGCTGATCGGGCACCACCAGCGCCGCCGCGCCGTGGGCGTCGCGGCGCACGCACATCGGCCAAAATCGGCAATGGCATAATCAACCTCGTGCCCCACCCCGCTGACAACCGGCACCGTTGGCGTTAACAATGGCGCGGCGACGCGCTTCCTCGTTGAACGCCCACAGCCTTCCCAGCGAGCCTCCGGCCCTGCGCCACGATGATGACGCCAATCGCTCCACTGTGGCTGACCAGCGATCTGCGCCGCTGAGCGCCGCTCGATCTGCGCCGGCGCTTCGCTGCTCCGCACCAGGGTAGAGGCTAGAAGCACATCCACCGTAACGCATAGCGCGCCTGCGGTGCGCAGGATATCGCGAGGAGCCGCCGCATCAGCCGAGGTGACGATGCCCACGCGCCAGGCCAGGCCGGGCAGCGGCCGCTTGCGCTGGGTCGAACAGCCCTTCGGGCCGCAGCCGCTCCTTGAGTGCCTCGAAGGCCTGGTTCAACTGCCCCAGGCCCGTGGGTTGGCAGCAGGCGTCCACCACCAACTGCAAACGACCCTGCGCCGGGTAAACATCCATCTTGCCATGCGCCCGCATTCAAATCGCCGTGGGCGGGCACACGTACGCAGATGCGCAGCCTGGCTGCTTACTAGGACACACTCCAGCGTCGCCGCTCGTCTTTCAACCGAAAAGTAGCAGTGGGGCCTGAGCCGGTGGCCTGCGTGAACTGCGACACCTCCCCTGCACCTGCACACGTCCTGCAGCGCGCCATTGGCCCGCACGGTGCTTTTGATGTCGTTGGATCAGCTGGTTGATGCTGATGACGGTCGGCATGAGTACGGTTTGCCTCCTCAGGCGCTGCGACGTACCAGCAGGCGCATGCCCGACGGCCAATGACTTCAACCTGGGCCGCGGCCGCGGCGCTTTCCGCAATCTCCGCCTGCCGTAGCCCGCCGTTGAAAATACCCGGCCGCGCGGCCAGTGCGCTGCGCACCTCGGCCCGGTTAGCCGATGAGCGCCTCCGCACCGGTGGCCGGGCGTCGGCGCCGGGCGCTGGAGGACCCGCCATGGCAAAGGCAAAAAAGGCCGCGGTCACAGCGCGCCAGCGTAATGATCGTCGGGCCAGGGTACGGCCGTGTAAGGTGTATTGAACAAGATACCTGCTCCTACGACAATGAAGTCACGCCCCCAGGGTCAGCAGCGTGGTGGGTGCTTGATGTCCAGAATGAAGAGGGCGAAGGCCAGGATGATGGAACCCCAGGCCGACCCAGTTCGCCTCCAGCGTTTCCAGGCCATAGAAGGCCAGCAGCAGCGCAATGACGCCAACGACACCAGCCGCACACCGCCGGGGCTGGAGAGTTCATATAGCAAGGCGTTGAGTCCTGAGGTCAACAGAATGGTTGGTAATGGTTCTGGTCCGCACGGCGTTCAGCAGGTTCCCCGAGCAGCCTGAATGGCACCTTGTTGATTTGCACCGCTTCCGTCTGAAGTTCTGTTGTGGTCGTTGACCGTCACTGTGAAAACCATTCATCTGCGCCAGCAGGTCATCCAGGTCACGGGCGATGAAACCGGATCGGCGCCCAAATCTTTGGTCCATCGGCCGTGGCCGCGCGGCCTCTTCCACGGCCTGCGCGCACCAACCGCCTTCTCCCCAGCTGCTTGGAGCAGGTTTTCCGCATCGGCTGGACAGGATGTTGACCAGCTTGCTCTGATGGTGTTCCGGCAATCGGCGCCGCCTTCGGCCCACGGGCTGGCTGCTCCGATGCCGCTGCCCGGCGCCGCGGTCACATGCGCCGCCAGCGTGATCAGCGTGCCAGCGGAGCTGCAGCATGAGCGCCGCCCGAGAAACGTAAACCACAACCGGCACATCAGACTTCAACAATAACTGCACGATGTCCTGCATCAGGCCACACTGCCGCCCGGCGTATCGAGTTGCAGTGATCACCGCCTGGCCGTTAGCCTGCGCCTGCGGCAATGCTGCGCTCCAGATAGCTGACCGGGACCGGCGTTACCGGGCCGCGGAAGGTCAGCACTTCCACGGTCGGCGTCTGGGCGTAGGTTGAGCGCCCTCCGCTGAAGATGGTCAGCGTGACCAGGAAGCCAGAAAGCCAGGAGTAAAACGCTGGCGCCACGACGATTGTCGCATAGATGTCTCCGGTGGGGAGACTCACATCAGCGGCGGAATATCATCTGGCCGCTATGCCTGAATTATACCGCACACGCCGCGCAAAGTACAGAGGGAGGGCAGAAGTGCAAAGTGCAAAGTGCAAAGTGCAAAGTGGCTGTGTCTTACGAACGAGTGGCTGCATGAGTCCCCAACTCGTGACTTTGGGCACATGGGATGATCGGTGTATAATCTGCAGCGTGAGGAGGAATCGTATGACCCAAAACGTTGACTCTAAGGAGATCGCTTGCCGTTGGCGGAGTTCCGTCGCGGCTTTACAGGCTGATGGGCGAGCGCCTGATCAGTATCGTAATTATTTGGATCGCGCGCAGCGCGGCGATGCTCATGCGGGATAGCGATTGGGATTTGTTGGTCATCGCGCGCGACTGTCGCAAAAACGTTGGGCAAGTCATCTGTGGTTGAAAAATATTTACCGGTATCCTGGCGAGGCGCGGCAGTGACTGCAACACCCGGAAGAGTTCATTGCACGGTTGCCGAGCCTGTATCTCGGATATTGCACTTGATGGACTCATTCTTTATGATGCAACTGGGATGCCGAAAGCTAAAAGCCGTCCCAGGTACGTCGTGGCTGATTGAAAAGCAGGGTTTGTATCGCGAATCGCACCACAACGACAAGCAACGGCACTGGCGATATTTCTCCGGACGAACGTGAAGTCGTTGGAAGGAGAGTAGATCTTCCATGACAAGCCATCTGATGCCCAGTATCGGCTAAGAGGACTTGGGGTTCTGAGGAACATGTTGCCTCGAACCTTCCTGGGTGATATCGTCTGCTTGCGCAAGCCGCATCCGTGCGGTGGTTGTGATTGGGAGGCGGTGCGCCTGGGCGCGGATATTGGCATCCGCCGTCTCACCTGCCAGCACAAAGTTCTCCTCGAACGGCGCGACCTGGAACGGCGCCTCAAGACCTTCTGTCAACGGGCCGTCGTTCCCAAGCAAGAATAATATCTCGCTCGGACACGAACCATAGTATGGATAGTAGGATGAACCGACAAACCTTGTGGAAATTCAGCAAGACTACAGCAAGCCGGCCTCGATGGCTGGCCCCTCTTGATTTTCGCGGTATGAACCCCATTGCCCGCCAGGTGGCCGCAATGCCAGAGGAAGGAGTCTTCAGCCGGCGCTCAGTCTACTGGATTCCAGCCTGCGGCAAAGCCACCTGGCCTGTTCATCGCATCGAAGCTTGGCCCTTTTACCGGCTCCGGCGCCCGTGTCTACACCTACGTGACCTGGCAACAACGACCTGCGGATCCAGGACTTGCTCGGCCATACTCAACGCATCGCCATGGAATTTCCCAGTCTGGCGGCGCTATCCCCTACGTGGCACGCGTGGACGCCGGCACCATTGATCTGATTCGCAGCCTGGGCGTGGAAGTGGTCTCTTCGTCGACCTGGTGCAGTGGGTGCAGGCGCGGACGCCCGCGCAGTTGGCGCAGCACCGTGTGGCCGCCCGCCCGCTCGATCAGATCGGGACGAATGTTTTGCCTGGATGACCGCGGAACTGCGCGCGGGCGTTCTCCCGGCGAAGCCGAGGGCCAACAGTTTGTCATGCGCCGTTTCGCTGAGGAGGGCTTGATCACTGACCACCCGCCCATTGTGGGCATCAACATGCAGCGGCGATCCAGCATTACGCGCCGACCACGCAGCGCCAGTTCTTTCTCAAGCCCGGCGATTTGTCTTACTCGATCTGTGGGCCAAGCTCGATCAGCCCGGCGCGGTGTTTGCCGACATCACCTGGTGGCCTTTGCTTGTGCTGAGGCGCCCGCCGAGCAGCGCCAGGTTTTCGACATCGTCGCGGTGGCGCGATGCCGCGGTGCAGTTCATTCAGCAGCGTTTGGCCGCGGGCAGGGCGTGCAGGGGTTTGAGGTGGACGATGCCGCGCGGCCGTCATTCAGGCAGGCCGGCTATGGCGGGGCTTTCCATCGCACCGGGCTACAGCATTGACACCAACGGGACACGGCAACGGCGTCAACATGGACAAACTGGTGACGCACGATGAGCGCAAGCTGATCCCCGGCGTCGGCTTTTCCATCGAGCCGGGCATCTACCTGGCGGATTTCGGCGTGCAGTGAAATCAACATGATCGTAGGCGACGGTTTCGCTGAGGTGACCACCCGTTTCTGTGCAGAAGGCCATCGTTTCCTTCTCGCCGAATGAATTCGGGGCGAAAGGGCGTTCCGCCGCAGGTCGGCCTGCGCTGACCGGCATTGTGCCCACGCAGGTGGACGTCTGGCGGCACGCCCACCAGGCGCGAGCTTCACCGCTTCAGCTGGCCGGACTGGCATTGCGTGGTCGCGGGTTGCCTGAATAGTTACCTGACGACCACGATGCCGGGCATGCGGTATTCGTCGTAGTTGCCATCGGAAAGACGAGGCGCAGGCGCAGGTCGTGGTGGCTTGTCAGTAGCGCCCCGTGCCCACAAGGCCAGGGTGTTGGTTCTTGATCGGTTGATTGATCGGCGCACTTGACGCCTGTCAGTGTCAGGCCGCGGCCAATCGGTTAGACTGCAAACCAACCGCTGTGGTTACAATCGAGTTCCGTTCGGCCCGGCGCTGCGGCGTCAGGGGTGAGCTGTAAGAAAGAATCGTTGAAATCACAGCCGATTTCAGTCTATCTCAAGGAAGAGAACACTATTAGATGCTCACACAAGATTACATTCACCTCGATGAAACCTATTTCGCTCACACACTACAAGCCCCTCGATGTGGTCATCGCCCAGGCCAGGCGTTTGGGTCACCGATGTCGAAGGGGTTCGCGCTACCTGACTGCCTCAGCGCCTATTCGGCGGTCAACCAGGGGCACTGCCACCCGCATCGTGCAGGCCTCATCGCCCAGGCGCAGACACCGACGTTGACCCTGCGCCGCGTTCCGCAACGACCAGAGGGCCTGTTCCTGCAAGACCTGTGTACCCTGACTGGCTATGAGACGGCGCTATTGATGAACACTGGCGCCGAAGCGGTCGAGACCGCGGTCAAGATGGCGCGCAAATGGGGCTATCAGCGCCGTGACGTGCCGGAAGACCAGGCTGGAAATCATCGTCTGCGCCGACAACTTTCACGGCCGCACCATCAGCATTATCAGCTTTCCACTGAGCCGCAGTACTGGGTCGGTTGGCCCCTTCACGCCCGGCGGTGACGCCCATGATTTGCGCAGCCTGGGCTCCGGTGCCCAGCGCCAACACCGTCGCCTTCCTGGTCGGGCGATTCAGGGCGAGAGCGGTGTTCATATTCCACCGGCCGGTTATCTCAAACGGGCCAAAGCCCTGTGCGGAGTAGCATGAGGTCCTGTTCATCGCCGATGAGATTCAGTTCCGGCCTGGGGCGCAGTGGCAAGCTCTTTGCCCGTGATTGTGAAAACGTCAAGCCTGACGTGATGATTATCGGCAAGGCGCTGTCCGGCGGTTGTTATCCGGTATCGGGCTGTGCAGGTTTCAGCCGACATCCTGAGTGTCTTTCGCCCTGAGTGAACATGGCAGCACCTTATGGCGGCAACCCGTTGGCCTGCGCGGTGGCCCGCGTAGGCCGTGAAGGTGCTGGTGGAAGAAGATTTGATCGAAAACTCGGCCCGGCTGGGCGCCTATTTCCAGGAGAAGTTGCGCGCATCGCCAGTCCCTTCGTGCAGGAAGTGGCAGGGGCTGTTCATCGGCGTCGAGCTGAAGCCAGAGGTTGTCGGCGCGCGTTTTCGCCAAGCTTCTGCGAAGCCTCATGCGCGAGGGCCTGTTGTGCAAAGAGACGCACGAGCATGTCATCCGCTTTCACCGCCCCTGGTCATCACCCAGGCGGAGATTGACTGGGCGCTGGCGCGCATCGGCTTGGTGCTCATGGGGCAGTTTGCCGCGCACCCGCACTGGCGCTGGCCTGAATCCGCCGCCGATCTTTCTGAATCTGTGAGAAGGCCCAATGCATCTTGGCTTCCCGGTTGCCGTGCAGGGGCGCCCCGGTTTACGTGCCTATGACAGCCGTTCTCCCCAGGCGCCAGACGGATCAGGCCCGCACCTCAGTGTGAGAGCCTGACCTATCTGCGCGACATTCTGCGCTATCTGGCGCAGATGCACATCCGCTTCTATCGCCTCTCCAGCCGCCTGGCGCCGCACCTGGCCTTTCCCCGGCATCCTGAACTGACGGCGCAGGTTGATCAGTGCCAGGCTGAGCTGGCCCACACGGCCGACCTGTTGCGCCGTGACCGCGTTTCACCGATCCACGCTGAGGCCAGCGTCATCCTCGACAACGCGGATGCCACGCTGACGGACACCAGCCTGGCCCACCTGCGCGGCCTGGCCGGCCTGCTCGATCGCCTGGGCGCAAGGGGAGGGCGTGGTGGTTGTCCACACCGGCGGCGTCTGCGGCGACAAGGCCGCGGCGCAGGCGCAGTTTTGCCGCAACTTCGCGCGCCTGCCGCCGGCGGTGCAGGCGCGGATGGCGCTGGAGAATGATGACCGCTTTGGCCTCAGCGACGTGCTCTGGATACACCGCCAGACGGGCGTGCGCTGGTCTTCGACCGCCTGCATCACCTGGTCTTCAACCCGGATGGCCTGGACGAATTCGAGGCCTGGCCCTGGCGCTCAGCACCTGGCCGCGCGGGGTGCGGCCCAAGGTTCACTTCGCCTCCCCGCGCACCGCGTTCAACGTGCTGACCGCCCCTGAGCCGGGCGGGCCGCGCCGTCTGCTGGCCGCGCCGCGCTGGACGCAACATGCCGATTATGTCAATCCGTTCGAGTTTGTGGACTGGCTGCGACGGGCCAGGGCGTTCGGGCTGCCCGATTTCGATATCATGCTGGAAGCCCGCGGCCGTGACCTGGCGCTGCTGCGCCTGCGCGCCGATCTGGAGCAGTTGCCCCAGACGTACGAGGCTGGATCGAAAGCTAGAGGACCGATCACCAGGAGGTACCCATGCCTGTTTCGCGCTCAACCTGGACGATTTACCGCGCCGGGTCATCAGCGCGCGCTGGTGGCCGTGCTGCCGACGCCCGCCGACTTGACGCGGGCCGCTGAAGAAGGGTGGTACCGGGTGCCGGTGGCCCGCGCGTCGGCACAGATGGGCGCCGACTACCTGGCGTTTTACCAGACCGGCGCCTTTGCCCCGGCCGACCGCTGGCAAATTGCGACCCTGGCAGCCGTGCGGCGTCAGCATCGCCCGCCGCGTGGACTGCTGCCCGCGAGCCGCAGCACCCGCGTGCGCACGACGAATACTACCGCATCGAGTTGGGGCCGCTGTGGCGCTTGCCGCAACCGATCCCCAGCCGGCGCCTGCGTCGCATCACCTTCATCCCCACCACGCTCGCGCGGCTGCTCAGCGCGCGCGAAATCAACGATCTGTGGGACAAGGGAACCGCGCAGGACCGCCTGTGGAGCGCCCTCTTGAACGCGGGCTGGAAGCCGAGCGCCAGGTGCCGTGGGATGAACCGCCGGATGATGACGTGGCTGATCTGGACGATGTGTGGGGCGTGGCCGAGACGCCTGGGCAACCGCCGATTGACTTCGCCCCTCTACGGGCGCAGTGGCGGGTGGCGGTCATCTACGCAGCAGAACTGGCTGCTTCCGCTGCCGGCAACGGTCAGCCCGCGCAGTCTGCGCGAAGCCGGCGATCAACGTTACGCGCTGGCCGCTGCCGGGTGGACGCCCGTTTTCCTGGACCCCGAACATTGCTGGCGGCAACCCGCCGCCTGCCTGCGGGAGATCACGCAGGCGTTGGCGCAGGTTCTGGATGCTAAGGAATGAGAATTAAATAAGTGTCCGCTCTCACTGCCTGGCTGAGCAGTTACGAATTTTGACCTTAGTGACGGCGCATCACCATGGGAATATAGACCGGCAGGGAGGTGGGGGGCGTGCCCTGGGCCACTTTAAGATCGCCGTTGGTGGCGTCGTAGTAGGCGGCGTAGGCGTGGTCGCTCTGATCCAACGCCAGGGCCACGTAACGCCCCACTTCGCCGGCGCCGTCCAGGGTGTTGATGTCCCAACTGCCGCCGCGCAGTTGACCCACTTTGAGGTTGTGCGCGTTGTCGGCGTAGTAGGCCACCAGGGGAGCGTTGCGGCTGTCGAGCGCCAGGGCAGCAAAGCCAACCAGGCCGGTGTCGGCAACCGTTGTCACTACCCAAGAGGTTCCAGCCAGGTGTGCGTATTTCAGGGTGTACTGCGTCCAGTCGTAATAGGCCAGGTGCGGATTGCCCAGCATGTCTACGGCCAGCGAGACATAACCGCCCACATCGCCGGCGCTGTCCACAACCTGGATGTTCCAGGGATAGGCGATCTTGCCGCGAGCCACCTTCCAGTCGCCGTTGTTGGAATCGTAGTAGCGATCTGAACAACGTCGGCGCTGTCAATGTCCAGGGAAACGTAGCTGATCGAACCGACGTTGTCAATGAGTTGCAGATTCCACAGCGCGCCGTTGTAATACACATGCTTGAGCGTGGCGCTACCCGCATCAAGATAGGCGATGTGGGGCGATTGGCCGGAGTCCAGCGCCAGGCTGATGGCGCCGCCCACCGTTCCGCTGCCATCCACGGTCTGAATCTGCCAGGCGCTGCCGGTCCACTGCGCCAGTTTGAGGTTGCCGTGGTGTCATCGAGATAGGCGATGAACGGGCGATTCATCGAATCCACCGCGATCGCGGTCAGGCTGCCGACGGCGTCGCCGTTGGCGCCATCCACGGTTTCGATGCTCCAGGCGCTGCTGCCCCAACGAGCGTATTTGAGATCGGCTGCCAGGCTGTCGTAGTAGCGATGTGGGGTTGGCCGCCGTAATCCAATACCAGGCCGGTGGCCTCGCCCACGTTGCCGGCCGCGTCCACCACGCTGAACGACCAGTCTGTGCCGCTCCAGGCTGCGTATTTCAACAGGTTGTGCGTCATGTCCAGGTAGCTGATGCGGGGGCGGGCAGTGCCGTCAAGCACGATCGAGGTGTAGGCGCCGGTATCGTCGGCGCTGTCAACCGTTTGGATGGCCCAGGTGGCGCCGGTGCGCCGGGCGTATTTCAGATCGCCGTGGGTCCAATCGCGATAGCTGATGTAGGCGCGGTTGGCTGCGTCCAGGGCCAGTGAGGTTTGGCCGCCCACATCATCGGTGCTGTCCACGACTTCGGTCTGCCAGCCATTGCCCACCGCGCGCGTGTACTTCAAATCGCCGTTGGTGCTGTCGTAAAAGCTGATGTGGGGAATGCCGCTGCTGTCCAGGGCCAGCGAGGTATCGCTGCCCACTTCGCCATCCGCATCCACGACATTGCGTGATCCAATCGCTGCCGGTCCAGCGGGCGTAGCGCAGATTGGCCGCGTAGACATCGTAGTAGCTGATGTGGGCGCGGTTGCTGCTGTCCAGGGCCAGGGAGATGTGCCGCGCGACCAGGGACTCATTGCCCACAGACTGGATTTCCCACTGGCTGCCGGTCCAACGCGCGTATTTGAGCTTGCTGTGAGTGTCGTCGTAGTAGCTCAAGTGGGGGCGGTTGTTGCTGTCCAGGGCCAGGGCGACGCTGGAACCGACCCGCCGTTGGCATCCACGGTCTGGATGACCCAGGCGTTGCCCGACTTGCTGGCGTAGCGCAGATCGAAATTGGCGCTGTCGAAGTATCCAATGTGCGGACTGCCGTTACTGTCCAGCGCCAATGAGGCGTAGGCGCCCACGCGTACACCGCTGTCCACCGTTTCGAGCTGCCAGGCGGAGCCGTCGTGCCAGGCGTAGTAGAGATGGTCGCCCCCGTAAGCGATGTGCGGCCGGCCCTGGCTGTCCAGGCGCAGGCTGCGTGTGCTCAGCTCATCGAGGGCCTTGGGGCAGTCCACGCAGCGAATGTCCCAGGTGTAGCCGGTCATGGGTGCGTGGTTGGCTCTGTGGGGAACGGCGCCAGCCTGCGGCGCGGGCGCCAGGCCAGAAAGGATGAGGAGCAAAACGATGGTCAATGCCCCTCTCTTGTGCAGGCGGCCGACGATCCAGGGGCTTGGCGACGCGGTGGATGAGCATTGTGCAGGCGTGTGATCACGGTGAACTCCTCGCCAGGATGAACGATGCCCACATCCTGCGTGGATATGGGCATCGAGGTGAAAGAACTGCCGCCCCCCAATCCTGGGGGAAAGCATGGCTCCCCAGGATTGGGGCAGGCGAACTAAGGTAGTTATTCGGATAGGCTATTAGTAATCGAACACGATCTCGGCCGCATCAATCTTGATATGCTCCGGGTGCCCGCCATCGCCATCGGGATCGCGCGTGACCAGGCGAATCTCGGTACTGACCAGCTCGGCGAGGGTGCTGACGCGCCACAGATCGAAGTGATAGTCGGTCTTGACGTCCTTGTTCCAGAACGGGGGGATGATCGTGCCCAGGAGCACCAGGCGGCCATCGGACAGTTTCTGGTAGGCGTCGAGCACCGCGCCGTCGTAGAAGGCGTTGACGCGCACTCGCACGCGCGGGCGGAAGATGTTGGTGGCCGGATCGAGGTTGCCGGGACTCCAGCGGGTCAGGTAGATCGGCCCATCGAGGGTCTGGTCAATGATGCTGCCGCCGCGCCGCAGCGCGGAGGTCACATCGCCGCCGCGGTAGGTGGCACGAGAGACCACGCCCACCAGGGTCAGGCCGTAACCGACGCCCTGGCCCTTGTTGAGCGCCTCGGCCAGGCTCTCCACCCGGCGATAGGCGGTGTTCAACTGCGGCGCGGGCGGGTTGAGCAAGCCTTCGATCTCGGTCAGGACGCCGCCCACGGTCGTGGCGGTGGTCAGCGCGGCAGGTTGATGGGGGTGCGCGTCAGGAGCAGATTGCTGGACACATTCAGGCGCAGCGCCGCATATTCCTTGCGCGCCCGTCCTTCATCGCCAGGCGCCGGTCGGAGAAGCGCATCCTGCAGAGAGACGATCTCCGGGAAGACGGCAGAACTGCTCTGCGCTGAGGCAATGAACGCGGCAATCTCAGCCGCGGTGTAGCGAGGGTGCCCGCTGCGGTGAATTTCCTTCTTCCAGTCGGCAACCGTCATGGGGCCAACCGTCAGTGGATCGAAGTAGCCAAGATTCAGCTCACGAGTCTGTCCGGCCCCCAGGCTGAAGGCGAGCAGCGAAGCATCGTGCGATGGAATCCAGCCGGCCGGAATGGTCAGGTCGTCCACGCGCAGCACGTAGGCGCCGGCGTCGAGGCTGCTGAAGCTGTAGGCGCCCTGGCTGTTCGACGTGGCCTGGCCGACTACGCTCTCGCCGCTGTCAATCACGCCGTTGCCGTTGCTGTCGCAGTAGAGGGCCAGGGCGGCGCTGGCGATGAAGCCTTCGTCCGCGTCCAGCACTTCATCGCCATCCAGGTCTTTCCAGACGATGCCGTTGAGCGACGCGTCGCCCCCGCGGGGGATGAGGATGCCGACATCCTGGCGCAGGATGCCGCCGCCGTAGCGGCTGACGATGGGAACCGCGATTTGGGCCGGCAGCCCGATACCGCCGGGCGGCTGCACCCGCATCACGTACGCCGGGCCACAGGTTGGCAACGACGTAGCTTGCCCTGGGTGTTGGAGCCCGCGGAGCCGGCCAACGGTTCGCCGCTGTCAATCAAGCCGTTGCCGTTTGGGTCGTGGAAGACCTCGACCAGGGCGTCTGGGATGACCATTTCGCCCAGGCCGCGCACACCGTCCTGGTTGGCGTCATCGAAGATGGTGCCGCTGAGGGTCATCAGCAGGGTGCCGCCGAAATCAACGCCGGGCGCAACGACGCTGCCAACCACTACGGTTCGAGTATTCGGAGTCGTGCGGGTGTAGCCCAGGGCCTCCAGGCTGAGTTCCGTGACCAGGTAGGTGTTTGCGTCCAGCGCAGTGAAGGCGTAGGTCCCATCCAATGCGGTGGTGGTGACGGTCAGGAAAACCTGGCCGTTGGTGGCGGCGTCGCGAATCTCGACAGTGAGACCCGCGTCCAGGCCGTTGTCGGTGGCATCACGGATGCCATCGGCATCGGCGTCGAAGAAGACGGCGCCGATGATCCCGCCTGTACCGGCAGCATGACCAGGGGCCGGGCGCGCCAGGGAAGCTGTAGCCCCCACAAGCAATGCCGTCAGCAGTACAAGCCGAAGTAGGTTTTTCATAACATTGACTCCCATTTCTCTAATGCCTGCGCCATGAATCACGGCGCTGGAAAAGGTTTTTTTTCGGGGGGGGCGGGGCCTTGCGCCTGCCCGCGTGGGCCGCCAGGGGTGCGCCCCTACAAATTGAGAAGATACGTGAAACGCACCTGATTCTAGCGAAATTTACGAGGTCGGGGGCGCGCTCGTGATTACAATTCGCTGACAATTCGACGGCTGACCGGCAACGACTGCTGTGTCAAGACAGCCGTCGAATGTTCAGGGCTTAATCCTCACCCGATTCTGCGCACTTGAATGGCCGAAACGATCGGATTCTTGGTGCCACTGACCTTGACGAAGCTGATATTGAGTACGCCATCGGTCACGGCGATCGTGTACACCTTGTCGAGCGCCACGGCCTTGCCGGCCTGACCATAGACGCTCATGTTCGGTTCGACGATGGTCGTTTCCAGCGTGATCTTCATCACACGATCCGTTGACTTGGTAGACTCGAAGTCAGCAAACTTGAACGTCACTTCGTACGTGCCGCTGGGAACGGTGAACTTGTACTCGCCGGGCGCGCCGCGCCATTTCTGGTACAGCGGGTCATCGGTGGTGCCGGCGACGGCCGTGGTGCTCGATTTGGCTGTGCCGCCGGTATAGCCCCAGCCGTTGGTCAGGTAGGCTTGATCGGCCGGCCACACCTGGCTGCTGCCGTCAGTGTACGCGGTGCCGCCGGCGTTGACGCGCTGGGTGGTGTAGGGCAACGGCGTTGGGGTGTTGGTTGGCGTCGCGGTCGGCGTGCGGGTTGGCGTTGGCGTTGCCGTAGGACAGGTCGCGCACGGTGTGTTCGTCGGGGTGGCAGTCGGTGTATGGGTCGGCGTGTTGGTGGCCGTGGGGGTCGGCGTGGGCGGAGGCACCTGGCGCACCCCTACCGCGGAAACTACCGGCACATTGCTGCCGCCATTCTGGCTGAAGACCACATTGAGAATGCCGTCGCTGACGGTGGTCTGATAGACTCGATTCAGGGCCACGTACTGACCTACCGCGGAATACAGGCTGAGTGCATTTTCGACGATGACGCCTTCGATCGTGATACGCATGATGCGCGACGTGGCCGATGTCGCGGTAAACTCGCAGAAGCGCAG
The DNA here is from genome assembly GCA_016719785.1 of Candidatus Amarolinea dominans. Classification (NCBI taxonomy): domain Bacteria; kingdom Bacillati; phylum Chloroflexota; class Caldilineae; order Caldilineales; family Candidatus Amarolineaceae; genus Candidatus Amarolinea; species Candidatus Amarolinea dominans. Next base: position 8,791 of record JADJYJ010000012.1, on the reverse strand, counting down.
GGTCACCTCGTAGTTGCCGTTGGGTACGGTGAACTTGTATTCGCCGGGCGCCTCGCGATATTTCTGATACAGCGCGTCTTCGGTGGTGCCGCCAACAGATTTGGTGGACGACTTGGCCGAGCCGCCGGTGTAGCCCCAGGAGTTAGCGGCAAAGGCCTTGTCAACGGCCCACACCACGGCCTGGCCATCGGTGAAAGCCGAGGTGCCACCCGAGTTGACCCGCTGCGCATACGGCACCGGTGTGGCCGTGGGCGTGGGCGTCCTGGTCGGGGTATGGGTTGATGTTGGCGTTGCCGTGGGGCAGGCCACACAAGGCGTGTTCGTGGGGGGCAGTCGGGGTGTTGGTGGCTGTGGGGGTCGGCGTGGGCGGAGGCACCTGGCGCACGCCGACAGCGGAAACCACCGGCGCGTAGGTGCCGCCGTTCTGAATGAACATGATGTTGAGAACGCCATCGCTGACCGTCGCCTGATAAACCCGATCCAGGGCCACGTAACGTCCCACCGTGCCGTAGATGCTCAGGGCGCTCTCTACGATGACGCCTTCCAGGGTAATGCGTATGACGCGCGACGTAGACGATGTCACCGAAAACTCAGCAAAGCGCAGGGTCACTTCGTAATTGCCGTTGGGCACGGTGAACTTGTACTCGCCAGCCGCCTCGCGATACTTTTGATACAGCGCGTCGTCCGTGGTGTTGCCAACCGATCTGGTGGACGACATGGCCGTGCCGCCGGTGTAGCCCCAGGAGTTGACAGCAAAGGCCTTATCAACGGCCCACACCAGGCCCTGCCCATCGGTGAAGGCGGTCGTGCTGCCCGCATTGACCCGCTGCACATACGGCGGAGGTGTGGCGGTTGCAGTTGGCGTGCGGGTCGGCGTGGGCGTCGGTGTGCTGGTGGGCGTGGCAGTGGCCGGCAGCGTCGGCGTGGGCGTCGCGGTGGGGGTATCGGTCGCTGTCGGCGTCGGCGTGATCGTCTGCGTGGAGGTCGGCGTGTTGGTGAAGAGCGGCGTTGGCGTGGCGGTGGGCGTCGCGGTGAAGGGGGTCCAACTCGCGGCCGCGGCCAGCGCGGCGCCGGCGTCTATGCGGCCAAAGCCGTAGTAGATGTCGTAGCCGGCCGCGCCTTTGTCCACCGCGGTTTGCTCGATGATGGCGCGCACGTCGGCCGCGGAAAAGCTCGGATGCGCCGAAAGGATCAACGCGGCCAGGCCGCTGACATGCGGCGCTGCCTGTGAGGTGCCGCTGAAGTACTGGTACGCATTGGGATTGCTGGCGGTCCAGTTGGTGCTCCACACCGTGTCGCCCGGCGCGGTCACGTCTACGAACGTGCCGTAGTTGGACAATGTCCACCACACATCGTAGTAGTCGGTGCCGCCCACCGCAATGACTGCGGGATAGCCGGCCGGATAGTACGTCTGATTCAGGCCCATGTTGCCTGAGGCAGCTACCATCACCACATCATGACTTGCGGCATAGGCCACGGCATCGGTCATCAGGTAGGAGGTGCCGGCGCTACCAAGCGACATGTTGATCACATCCGCGCCATGATCGGTGGCATAGATCACACCATCGGCCACCCACACCCAACTGCCGTAGCCGGTGTAGTCCATGACCTTCAGCGGCATGATCTTGACGCCCGGCGCAATGCCCGTGTTGCCCTGTCCGTTGTTCATGGCCGCGGCCACGATCCCCGATACGTGGGTGCCATGCCCTTCGTCGTCGCTGGGGTCGCTGTCGTTGTGTACGAAGTCGTAACCGGCCACCGTTTGCCCGCTGAATTCCGGGTGCGTCAGCGAAATGCCGGTGTCGAGCACGGCCACAGTCACGCTGGCGCTGCCGGTGGTGTAGTTCCAGGCCGTTTCAGCGTTGATCATCTGCGGCGCGTAGACCTTGCTGATGTCGCTGTAGTCGGGGTCGGTGGGCACCACGGCGATCTGCGCCAGGGCGTTCGGCTCGGCGTAGCGCACATCCGCGCGCTGGCGCAGCGCGCGAATCAGAGCCAACGCCTGCCCTGGCTGGCTGCGCAGCACCAGGGCGTTCAATGGCTTGATTTCACGCACGACCTGCGCCTGTTGTTCCGCCAGGATGGCCGCGACGGCGTCGGCGCTCATTCCTTCGCGGAAACGCACGATCACCTCATCGGCCGCCACGGGCGTCTGTTCGACCTGGGGCGGAATCACGCTGTTGCGCCCCGGCGCCAGGTCCAGCAGTGCGCCAAAGCCGCCCACCTCGCCGCTGAGCAGATCGAGACCGGTCTGCCCCGGCTCGCCAATGCCGCCCGGCGGCTGCACACGCACCACGCGCTGGCCCGGCATGATGCCGCCGATCGCGTAGTTGCCCTGGTTGTCACTCACATCGCTGCCCAGCAGCGGTTCGCCGATGTCCACCAAGCCGTTGGCGTTCAGGTCGTCGAAGACTTCGATCAGCGCATCAGGAATGCGCATCTCGGTCAGGCCGCGCACGCCGTCGTGATTGGCGTCGTCATAGATCGTGCCCGCCACCGCGCGCGGCAGCACGTCCAGGAAATCTACGTTCGTGACGGCTGCCCCGATCACTTCGACCACCTGCGTGTTCGACGTGGTGCTGACATAGTTTTCCAGGTCGGTTTCGGTGACGGTGTAGGCGCCGTCAGCCACCGCAGGAAAATGATAAAGGCCGTCCGGCGACGTGATCATCGTCGCGTAGACCACCTGGCCGCCCGTGGCCTGATCGCGCAGTTCGATGAGCACCCCGGCGATGCCGCGATCCTGCGGATCGCGCACGCTGTTCGCGTTACGGTCGAAGTAGACTGCGCCGCTGATCTCGCCATTGGTAGCCGGCTGCGCGCTGTCTCCGCTGCGGATGATGACTTCCTGCTGGCCGTCGTGCGCCAGCGCAACTGAGAGGATCGGCACGGCCAACAAGGCGCCGATCAACGCAACGATCAAGAGCTGTCCTATTCTTACAGTTATTTTCATCGTGGGTCCCTCTGGTACTTCTCTTATTCCTGGATGAACACTCATTCATGCTGGTTCATCATATCCAATGACTGTGACAATGCTGATAACGAGTCTGCCCGGAGGGCAAGCACAGGCTCCCTGTTCAACGAATCTCGATGGCCGCCACGGCCGGGTTCTTCCTGCCGCCATTCTTGACGAAACTGATGTTGAGCGCTCCGTCGTTGACGGTCACGGGATAGATGCGATCAAGCGCGGTGGCGCGCCCCACCAGGCCGTAGATGCTCAGCGCCGACTCCACCGTCACCCCTTCGATGGTGATCTGCATCAGGCGGTCGGACGCCCGCGTCGCCTCGAATTCGGCAAAACGCAGGATCACGTTGTAAGCGCCATTGGGCACGGTAAAACGATACTCCACCGGGTTGTCGCGCCACCGCTGATAGAGCGCGTCGTCCAGGGTGCCGGCCACAGCCAGGGTGGTGGATTTGGCCGCGCCGCTGAAATAGCCCCAGGCGCCGGCCACATACGGCGCATCGGCCGGCCACACGACGCCCTGCCCATCGGTGAAACTGGGGCCGCCGCTGTTGACGCGCTGAACGTAGGGCGGGGCCGTTGTCGTTGGTGTTGGGGTGGGCGGCGTTGCACCGGCAAAGCTGACCTCGATGGCATTGATGATCGGGTTATAGCTGCCGCCGTTGGCGGCAAACAGAATGTTCAACTCCCCGTCATTGACCACGGCCTGGTACCCTCTGTCGAGTGCGGTATAGCGGCCGACGCTGCCGTAGATGCTCAGGGCCGCCTCCACGGTGGTTCCTTCCATCTCGATGCGCATGACGCGCGCGCTGGCATTGGCCACACTGAATTCAGCAAAGCGCAGCACCACAGTATAAGCGCCGTTGGGCAGGCTGAAGCGATACCGACCGGGCGCTTCACGCCAGGCCTGGTAGAGCGGCTGATCTGCGGTGCCATGAACCTGTTTGGACGAACGCTTGGTTGTGCCGCTGTCATAGCCCCAGGTTCCATTCCAGGCCTGGTCCGCGCGCCACAGGTTGCCTGGCTGTCCTGGTAGGCCGCGCCGCCGCAGTTGACTCGATAAACCGCAGGGGCAGCGGTGGGCGCGGGCGTTGGCGTGGCGGTGGCTGATGGCGTGGCCGTCGCCGTTGCCGTCGGCGTCATAGTCGGCGTTGGCGTCAGGGTGACGGTCGGCGTTGGCGTAACCGTGGGTGTCGAGGTTGGCGCGGGCGTTGGGGTGTCAGGCAGCGGCGTCCAGTTGACGGCCGCGGTCATGGCCGCGCTGGCATTGATGCGACCGGCGCCGAAAAACGGATCTCGGCCTGGCGCTCCCAGGTCTACGGCCGTCTGTTCGATGATGGCTCTCACCGCGGCCGGCTGCAAATCAGGGCGCTGCGCCAAGAGCAGGCCGGCCAGTCCACTGACATGCGGCGTGGATGCGGAGGTGCCGCTGGCAAAACCATAGCCGCCCGGCGTGCCGGCGCTCCAGAGCGTGCTCCAGATCTCCACGCCCGGCGCGCCGATGTCCACGAAACCGCCATAATTCGACAGGATGAAGCGCTCATCGGACCGGGTGGTTGCCATCACCGCAATCGTTTCATCGTAGGCGGCCGGGTAGTAGGGCAGTTCGAGGCCCAGGTTGCCCGCGGCGGCCACGAGCGTCACCCCATGACCGGCCGCGTAGCGCACCGCATCGAGCAGAAGTTGGGAGCCGGCGTAGCCGCCGAGCGAGAGATTGATGATGTCGGCGCCCTGATCCGCGGCAAAGACGATGCCGGCGGCCACATCGGCCCAATCGGCCAGGTTCGAGGCGTTGAGAACTTTGACGGGCATGATGAGGGCGCCGGGCGCCAGGCCAGTCGTGCCCTGGCCGTTGTTCATGGCCGCGGCAATGACGCCGGCCGCGTGGGTGCCGTGACCCGAATCGTCGCTGGGATCGCTGTCCTCGTTGACGAAGTCGTAGCCCGGCAGCAGGCGGCCACTGAATTCGGGATGAGAGCGCGATGCCCGAATCGGCCACGGCAATCACCACCTCCGTGCTGCCGGTGGTGATGTCCCAGGCTGCCTCAGCGCCGATGAGCTGCGGGGCGTAGACGCGATCGGGCAGGCTGTAGTCGGGATCGGTGGGCGTCAGGGCCGCCTGCGCCAGGTAGTTCGGCTCCGCATAGATCACCTCTGTCCGGCCTCCTAACTCGTCCACCAACTGCATCACTGCGCCGGGTTGAGTCCTGAGCACATAGGTATCGAGGCCGGCCAGGTAGCGCATCGTCTGCAGCCCGTACTGCGCCATCAGCGTTGCGCGGGTCTGTTGGTCGGTTGGTGCAAAGCGCACGATGATTTCATCGGCCACGAAGCCAGACGTGACCTCGGGCTGAGCCTGCATCGTTACGGCTTGCGCCGGCCATGCTGCGGCCAGCAGGATGATACTGAGAATTAGCGGCAGCGCCCAGCGCAGCAAAACCTGCTGATCAACGTTGCGACCGGTCCGCGTGATGCGTATCTGTTTCATGCCATGTTCCTGTCTGAAACTCCGAATCACGGTAGTTTGGGGATCTGGATCGCCGCCACCATCGGGTCGAGTTTGCCGCCGTTCTTGGCGAAGGCGATATTCAAGACGCCGTCCGCCACCGTGGTCTGATAAACCTTGTTCAGGGCCGCGGCATTGCCCACCAGGGTGTTGACATTGAGCGTGTTCTCCACCACCACCCCTTCGATCGTGATCTTCATCACGCGCGAGGAGGAGCGGGTGGCCTCGAACTCAGCAAAGCGCAGCGTGATCTCGTAGGCGCCATTGGGCGCTGTGAAGCGGTACTCGCCTGGTGCGCTGCGCCACTTCTGGTACAGGGCGTCATCCGTGGTGCCGGCGACCGCGGTGGTGGTTGACTTGGCTGTGCCGGCCGTGTAGCCCCACGACCCGCTGGCAAAGGCCTTGTCGGCCGCCCATGCCTGGCCCTGCCCATCGGTGAAGACGGCGCCGCCGTTGTTGGCGCGCTGCGTGTAGGGCGCGCTGGTGGGGGTGGCGGTGGCAACTGGCGTTGGCGTCGCGGTGGGGCAGGTCACACAGGGGGTGTTGGTGGGCGTCGCGGTCGGCGTGGATGTGGCGGTGGGCGTAGGGGTGGGAGGCGCCGTCTGGCTGATCATCACGGCAGAAATCACCGGCGGATTCGAACCGCCGGCCTTGTCGAGCTGGATGTTCAGTTGGCCGTCGTTCACAGTCACCTGGTAACTCTTGGTCAGGGCTGCATAACGCCCGACCTGACCGTAGATACTGAGGCTGCTCTCGACCACGACCCCCTCGATGGTAATGCGCATGACCCGGTCCGTTGACTTGATTACGTCGAATTCGGCAAAATAGAGACCCACCTGGTAGGCGCCGTTGGGCAGGTTGAAGCGGTAAGCGCCAGGGCTTTCGCGACGTTTCTGGTAAAGCGCGTCATCCTCCGTGTTACTCACCGCGCGCTCGATGTCTTGGAAGTGCCGGCGGTGGCGCCCCAGTTCCCATCCCACACCTGGTCGGCTGCCCGCATGGCGCCCTGCGAATCAACGAAGAAGGTGCCGCCGCTGTTGGTCCGGCGCACATAGGGCGTCGGGGTAGACGACGGTGGCGGTCGGCGTCGCTGTCGGCGTGGGGGTTTGGGTGCGGGTGGGGTAGGCGTCATGGTGGGGGTCGCGGTGGGGATCGGCGTCGCCGTCGGCGTGGAGGTCGCGGTGGGCGTCGGCGTTACCGTGACCAACTGCCCGCGCCCAGGGCGCGCCCGCGTTGATGCGTCCCCATCCGGAGTAAGAATTGGGCTGCGGCATGCCAGGACATCGGCGCTTTGCTGCAGCAGCAGGCGCACATCGGCAACCGAGAAGTTGGGCCGGTCGGCCAGGATCAGGGCGGCCAGTCCGCTGACGTGCGGCGCTGCCATCGAGGTGCCGCTCAAGGAGTCGTAAGCGCCGGGGTTGGTGGTGGTCCAGAGGGTGCTCCAGATGTCAACACCGGGCGGGTCAGGTCCACCGCATCGCCGTAGTTCGACAAGCCCCACACCTCATCGCTGCGTGGTGGCGCCCACGGCCACGGTTTGGGATAGTAGGCCGGGTAGAAGGGCGCATTGGTGCCGGTGTTGCCGCTGCCTGTGACCATCAGAACGCCGTGCGCCGCCGCGCACTCGATGGCGTCTTCCAGGATCGCGGAGCCAATCGGCCCGCCCAGCGAGAGGTTGATGATGTCCGCGCCCTGGTCCACCGCAAAGACGATGCCGGCGGCGATGTCGGCCCAGGTGCCGCTGTTGGAAGCGTTCAGCACTTTGACGGGCATGACAGAGACGCCGGGCGCGATGCCGGCCATGCCCTGGCCGTTGTTCATGGCTGCGGCCAGAATGCCGGTGACATGCGTGCCATGCCCGTTGTCATCGCTGGGATCGTTGTCGCCGTTGATGAAGTCGTAACCGGGTACGAAGTGGGTTTGTGCAAACTCAGGGTGAGTGAAAGAGACGCCGGTGTCTACCACGGCCACCACGACGCTGAGGACGCCGGTGGTTGCGTCCCAGGCGCTTTCGGCTGACATCTGCTGCGGTGCGTACACCAGCGCCGGTGTGTTATAACCTGGGTCGTTCGGATGCAGGGTGCCGCCCACCACGTAGTTGAGGTCGGCCCACAGGACCGCGGGTTCCAGCGTCAGGTCTCCACCAGAATCTCGACAACCCAGGCGTCGGTTCGATACTGATAGACATTGATGTCCGCCAGATAACGCGGAGCTGCAGGTCGTAGCGAGCTTCCACATCGTCAATGACCACAGCCGGGGTTTCCGGCAGATAGCGGATCAACACATCGCGGTCCTTGTACGCATGTTTGGCCAGCCCAAAATTGTTGCCGGTATCAATCAGGCCAAAGGCGTCGAAACTGGCCTGTTCCCTGTTGTCGGTGGTCAGGACGTGGTGTTTGGGTATAGATGAAACATCAATATCCAGAACGAACTGCCCCATGCCGCCGATAACGAAGGTGTAGGAGCCGCCCGCGGTGGATTTTTGCGTGGCCAGGAGGATGTCGCCGTAGTTCGGGATGCCGTTGTTGTCCATGTCGCGAAAGAGGCGCACCGTGACATCGCGGATGCCTGCTTCGGTGGCCGGGTCGAAGAGGCCGTCCAGGTTGCTGTCTCGAAAGACCATGCCGGTGATCACGTTTGACTGTTCGCCCTGGCACGCCAGCGCCCGGTAGGCTGAGCCGTTGTCCAGCACACGCAGGTTGCTGGCCAGGCCGGTTTCCAGGCTGATGTCGGGCCAACAAACCGCCCGCGGTGACCGCCATGAGCGAGCCGGTCGTGGAGAAGCTGATGCCTTCGAGCGCGCCAAGGCCGGTGCTTGCCAATGACCGACGTCATGCCGGTCGTCGTTCGATTTTGATCAGAGAGTTGGCGCCGCTCGTCTCAGCGGTGATGCGATCCTTTGCCCGTCATCGGGGTGGAGGGTGATGTCGGTCACGAGTTGTCCGGCCGGGAGTTGAATGACGATGCTGGTCCGCATGCCGGCCGAACGCATCATGGATGAATTCGCCGGACTGGGGTTCGATCTGGAAAAGGAGACTGCCCGCGGGTTCGACGGGCCAGCTGGCGTAGAGCGCGCCGGAGAACGGATCGAAACCAAGCCCTGGGAGTTCTCGGAATTGCTGCCGCCCGGCGGAGCCGTTGCTTCGCCCAGGTTCGGAGCCAGTATAGACCCCAGAAGCGGCGTCCAGTTTGCCGAGCTTCGACCGTTGACAGCCCATACAGTTGACCGGTCCTGGCTGGCGGGCCAATGCTGTCGTTTGTAGACGCCGGCGCTTCATGCCGATGTTGGTTTCGTTGCTGGCCGGATTGCCGTCCGAGGG